>NZ_VOQX01000162.1:0-5329 GCF_016643525.1 Pantoea sp. Morm
CAATAATTTTTGCTGCCATCAGAGAGGAAATCCATCTGTAGAGAGTTAAATCGGGGATTGCGCCTATTCTGTCAGAAGCGCGTGCGGCTGTCAGTCACAGATTCGTTTACGCGACCGGTTTCCCGATTTTTCGCCGTGGCGCGCGCCAGGCTTAGCGCGTATTATGCCCGCCAGGCAATGATGTGGAACACGTGATGATTTGGTTGATGCTCGCCACGCTGGCGATAGTGTTTGTTGTGGGATTTCAGCTGCTGACCGCCGGTTCGCGCCACGCCGCGCAGGCGCTCAGCAAGCGGCTGCAACTGCCGCCGGTGCATGTTGAATCGCTGCTTGCACAGATGGGCAAAGAGGCGGCAAATGAGTTCACCGATTACATTCGCGGCGACAACGAAGTGCACCTCAATAATGGCGCGGCAGTGCTGCTGATCTGGCAGGTGCTGATTGTCGATGGCAGCGATGAGAACGCACAGCGCTGGCATCACATTCTGACGAAGGCGGGGTTCTCCGCCCTGATTTCACGTCAGCAGCTGTTGCTGGCGCTGGGATTCCTGCGCCAGCTGGAGCCGGACAGCCAGGAGCTGCATGCGTTACGCGAGCAGTATAATGCGCGCTTCACGCCGCAGGGGATTGAACTGGAAGGGGAATCCGCGGAGGTGAGTAATCTGGTCTCGCTGAGCGAGTGGCGTCAGCGTCATTAAGGCGAATTGTTCATTCCCTCGACACTCTGCCGTCTGTTGGCGGCAAAAACGTTGACGCGCCAGCGTGCCGACGTATAATCCGACGCATCTTCTATGCGCCCTTAGCTCAGCTGGATAGAGCACCGGCCTTCTAAGCCGTAGGTCACAGGTTCGAATCCTGTAGGGCGTGCCATTCTCTCTTCTTCTAGCATCTCCTGAAGTCTACAAAATCCCTTAAAAACAAGCATGTTATCTAAATCAGCGTCTGCTGAAGCATAGCCTTATCTGCTGGAATCTACATCATTCTGGGGGTACATTTGGGGGTATCTCCCGTTCAATGAAATGAGATACCCCCAAAATGAAGCTAAACGCCCGTCAGGTCAGCGCTGCCAGACCCAAAGATAAACCCTACAAACTGTCCGATGGCGGTGGGTTATATTTGCTCGTTCATCCCGGCGGCTCACGTTACTGGCGACTGAAGTACCGATTCTCAGGCAAAGAAAAACTGTTATCACTGGGGGTATATCCTGAGGTCCCTCTTGCTGATGCCCGGGCAAAACGTGACGAGGCGAAGCGCCTGCTCGCTGCAGGACAGGATCCGGGTGAGGTAAAGCAGGCTGAAAAGCAGGCACAGCGTGTAGCTGTCACCAACAGTTTCGAAGAGCTGGCTCTGGAGTGGCATGCGCACAAGCGTGAGGGCTGGTCTCAGGGCTATGCGGACGACATTCTCGAATATCTGCGCAAAGATGTTTTCCCCTGGATTGGCAGGCGTGCCATTACTGAAATCAAAACGACCGACATGCTTTCCGTACTGCGTAAGATGGAACAGCGTGGCGTTCTGGATAAGCTGAAGAAAACCCGGCAGGCATGCAGACAGATTTTCACCTATGCAGTGATTACCGGCAGGGCAGAACAGAATCCGGTTACCGATCTCGCCGGCGCACTGAAAGCGCCAAAGCAAAAGCATTTCCCTCATCTCACCGCTGACCAGTTAGGTGACTTTCTGCGCGCGCTCAGCGGCTATACAGGCAGCAGAGTGACGCAGTATGCCACAAGGCTGCTGATGCTGACCGGCACGCGCACGATTGAATTACGGGCGGCTGAATGGGCTGAATTCGATCCGGATAAAGCCCTGTGGCAGATTCCGGCGGCGCGAATGAAGATGCGTCGCCCGCATATCGTTCCGCTGTCCAGTCAGGCGCTGGCTTTGCTTGAAGAGCTAAAACAGCTGACCGGGCGCGGTCGCTTTGTTTTTCCCGGGCGTAATGACGCAGGAAAAACAATGAGCGAAGCCAGTATCAATCAGGTGATCAAGCGCATCGGTTATCACGGAAAAGCCACCGGGCACGGCTTCCGTCACACCATGAGCACGATTCTTCATGAGCAGGGCTACAACACGGCGTGGATTGAAACGCAGCTGGCTCATGCTGATAAAAATACTATCCGGGGGGTTTATAACCATGCCCAGTATCTGGAGGGGCGCCGGGCGATGCTTCAGTGGTATGCCGACTTTCTCGAATCGCAGGAAAAGGCAACAGCCCGAATTCCGGCAGGCATGCCTCAGAGTACGGATGGCTGGCTCTGAACGAACCCGTAGACCCATTGAGTAGACGATAGTAGACTTTATAAGAACAAAAAACAGCCAGCCAGTGTGGTGGCTGAAATCAGAAAACGTTTGAACATCTGCCCCCTCATCTACTCACTATCGCTGACGAATGCTGTGCGTCATATGCAAAAGATTAACTTCGAAGAACTGGATAAAGAACACGCTGAAGCCGTGCATTTCACGGATGCCATTGAGGTTATTGCTGAAGCCAGCAAACGCACAATGTGTGAGGGTGCACTGTTAATGGTGCGGGCTATGCGAGCCTTTAAAGGTGATTATCCTCATAACCTGTGTGAGTTTCGCTTTTACCGCTATTCGCGTGACCAGGGCTTTACATCCGATAAAGACCTGGAAAATAAAAGTTTAAAATTTCTCAGCAAAATTGCGAGCGGGTGTAAGTTTCCTCAGGCATCCGCTGGGTTTGGTCCCGATATTTATCTGGTGGACGGGTTCCAGATATACGAAGGGTTCTATTTCAAAAAAACAGAGCTGATCCTTTTTCTGCTCCATAATGACATGGCTGTTCCCGTCGAATTCTCCGACGGTCTCTCTGCTGCGATTAAGCTCTACGAGCAATATAAAAAACTGAGTCGTAAAGGGGCGGATAATACATCAGCCGATCCCCTGTCGGCTGACGAAGCTATAACTGCTCTGGCCGCTGAGCCTGTGAAATGGGGGCGTTTCGCTGGTAAGGAAACTGCGCTGATGATGATTGCTGGTCTGGCTGTAGCCCTTGAACAATCCGGCGGTCGTTATTTGAGAGGGGCCAGACTGAACAAGAGTGCAGTCGTTGAAGCCGCGAGAAAGGCGATCAATGAGTATGGAAAGGGGACAGAGATAACCAGTAAAGCGATGACAGATTTACTCAGAGCGGCGCTGAAAAGCCATATTGTTAAAACAGAACCCTGAACACTTCCAGTTTCGGCCCATCAAGCCGGAGAGACTTCCAAAACTGTTTCTGCAGACTTCCAAATCGGCCTTCACTTCGGGAATGCCAGCAAAACACTTCCAGTTCGTTTGTTTACACTTCCAGTTATTTCACCTCTGCTTCCACATCTCCCTCTTTTTTCTTGCTGAAATAGTCCTGTAAACCACACGAGGAATCAGGAGGTCACTATGTCTGAATCACTTATCCGCCTGTCAGAAGTTCAGCGTCGCACGGGCTACAGCAAAGCCTGGCTGTATCGCCTGATGAGTGAAAAACGTTTCCCTTTGCCAGTCAAAATTGGCGCCCGCGCGATTGCGTTTATCGAAAGCGAAATCGATGCGTGGATTGAAGAACGCATCAATGCGTCACGCTCAGCTACACCATATTTAAACGCCGATAAAACCCAACACAACGGGAGCGCAAATGCATGTAAATCCTCTTCTACACCTGAAAGAAAATAAATTGCGCGCTCTTGCGATGGATCAATTGCACTATCACCCTCGCTGTCGCGGCGGCTCTGATTAAAGACTGATTCGGAGTAACAGAAATGATTGGTAAAAAAATGACTGCCTTAACTGGCAGTGCCCAGACTCACCCTTCATCCAGCCATAAGGCGGCTCCGGGGGACAGAGCAGAGAACATTGCAGTTATCAAGGCGGCCATTGCCAGAACTGGTCAGCCTTTGGTTTCTATACCTCTGGACTGGAGCTCTTTGCGAATGATGCGCTTTATCCATGCAGATACAGACGCATCGCCATCCAATTTGATTGCCTGTTTGATCCCGTCTTCTAAATTGGGTTCAACACGTAGCGCGATCTGCTTGTTACCCTTGGCTTTAATATCTTTGGTTGACACTTGTCTGACACCTGGTTACTTTTTAAGTGTTAGTAAGTGTATGACACGTGCATACCAAAAGACAACGCCCCGACAGTGCTTGGAACCACTGTCAGGGCGTCTGACCAAACCGTTAGTTGGAGTAACAGTTATGGCTGTGAACAAGCATACCCAAACTCGCCCCAAATATCAGTACTGCCTCCCCGCCATTTCCCGTCAGGGCCGGTCTGTGCCCCCGTTTCGTCTCTGCACCGGCGCCGGCTCAGAGCAGGCTGTCCGCTGCCTTACCCCCTCTCCCGCGGACCCGCTGCCCGTTCAGGAGGCCCAAAATGCGTGAGCCCATGGATTTAGATCAGGCTGAATTCCAGGCCGAGATGGCCACCTCGCTGTTTGAGGTGATTATGGACAAGGCCTGTCAGGAGTGCTCGCCCCAGCTGCGACACCTTATCAGCCTGGCCTGCGACATCAACTTTGAGATTTACCGCGCGCTCAGGGCTGACGGAGGAAAGCACCATGATCAGTAACGTGAAGTTTAACGAACTGGCCAGCCGGGTGGAGGCGCTCACTGCGCGCGTCGGGGACCTGGAGGCCAGCCTGAACGCGCTGGTGGATTCACAGGGCGGCACCATTCCGCCCGGCATGGCGCCGGTCAGCACGCTGGCGGCGGAGTTTGGCATCTCGACCAAAAAGGCGGAGGAGCTGGCAAAAAACGTCGGCGTGATGCTGGTGCGGCACAGGGCCGGAGGTTACCTGGTGCCGGACGAAAAATTCCGTGAAGCGGCCCGTCTGGTGCTGCGTGCGGCCAAACGGAAGTACGGCTCGGCGTACTGGTACCACCCGCTGATTGGCAAGTTCCAGATGAGCGGAGGGATACCGAAATGAGCGTGACGGAAACGGAGACGGAAACCCTGTCTGACGCGCTGTTCACCTGCATCTACCTGTGGGTGAACGGTCATCCCGTTGATAAAAAAGCGGCCCGTGAGGCCGCTTCACGGCACCGCGATAAACATTCCTGCTACGGCCGTCTGGCGCAGAAAATGAAAGACTTTGTGCCGGGCAGCGGCATGAGCTATGAAGCCCTGTGTGAGGCAGGCTTCTGCCAGACAGACGAAAGGAAGCAGCGTCAGACGCGGATGAACCTGATTGGCGGTTACACGGGCGGGGAGGCCGTTAAGGCGCTGCTGTGTGATTCAGAACGTATCAACCGCCTTTTTCCCGCCGGTAAAGAGCAGCCGGCAGCTCCCCGCCAGGCGGGGCTGTCCCTTTCCCAGATGGGGCCCAGCC
>NZ_VOQX01000163.1:0-5226 GCF_016643525.1 Pantoea sp. Morm
GCGATCAGCTCGATGCCGACATCAAAGCGGTGCTGACCATCGCGAACGATGCGCATCTGATGGCGGACCAGCCGTGGATCGCCGAATCCATCGCGCTGCGTAACGTTTACACCGATCCGCTCAACGTGCTGCAGGCTGAACTGCTGCATCGTGCACGTGCGCAGGAAGAGCGTGGTGATGAGCCGGATGCGCGTGTTGAACAAGCACTGATGGTGACGATTGCCGGTGTGGCAGCGGGTATGCGTAATACGGGCTAGTGGCGGTATGCGCTAATCATGAAGGGGCCAATCTGGCCCTTTTTTTTATGGGCGGTGCGCGTCGCGGGAAGAGGCGGCAATTACGTAAAGCCGCTGTCTCGTCCCTGATCGCTCGGCGTGCGCCATCCCTGGCGCCCAACGCTTTACTCCATTTGCCGCCTCTTCCCGCTGGGTAACATGGTGCCATTAAAAAGAGGGCACATTGGCCCCCTCATAATTCTATTTAATAAAATCAGGCTCTTAAGGCCGGACGCACACCCAGCGTGTGACAGATGGCGTAACTCAATTCTGCGCGGTTCAGCGTATAGAAATGAAAATCCTTCACCCCTTCGCGTGACAGGATTTTCACCATGTCCATGGCGATGTTAGCGCCGACCATTTTGCGGGTTTCTGGATCGTCATCCAGTCCGGCAAACATTGCGTTCATCCAGCCCGGCACGCGCACGTTGGTCATGGTGGCGAAACGCTGTAACTGTTTAAAGTTAGATACCGGCAAAATGCCTGGCACGATTTCGACATCAATGCTTGCCGCAACACAGCGATCGCGGAAGCGCAGGTAACTCTCAACATCAAAGAAGAACTGCGTGATAGCGCGGTTAGCACCGGCATCAACCTTACGCTTCAGGTTGATCAAATCCGCTTGGGCACTTTTCGCTTCGGGATGCACTTCTGGATAAGCCGCCACTGAGATATCAAAATCGCCCACTTCTTTAAGCAATGCGACCAAATCAGCGCCGTACATCTCAGGCTTGCCGCTACCCGGAGGCAAATCGCCGCGCAGGGCCACGATGTGACGGATACCGTTATCCCAGTAATCGCGCGCGATGGTGCGTAACTCATCACGCGTGGCATCAATGCAGGTCAGATGAGGAGCCGCCTCCAGGCCGGTGCGCTCTTTAATGCCTTTGATGATGCTGTGCGTACGGTCGCGTTCGCCTGAGTTCGCACCGTAGGTGACAGAGAGGAATTTCGGTTTCAGGATGCTCAGTCGATCAATCGAACTCCACAAGGTTTCTTCCATTTCACTGGTGCGAGGCGGGAAAAATTCAAAAGAGACATTAATTTGCCCGTTCAGCTCAGCCAGGCTTTGGTTCAACGCTTCGCGCTGATTGGCGTGAAAGAAACTCATCCAGATTACCTCGTCGTCACACATCGGTTAACTTACGGCCTGTGAACATCCATACGTTTAGACGTCCAGATGCTCAAAATGAACTATTCCCGCGTTAGCGTCAACTTAAAATTAATGTACAGGCGTGACGAATATTCAATCAAGTTGAAAGAGTTTCATGTTAGCTGAAGGATAAAAAACGCAGACGGCGGGCACCGTCTGCGTGGCAAGGCAGGTTACAGCAGTTGTGCGAGGCGATTGATATCCGATTGTAACGCACCGGCTGTCACATCACGGCCGGCGCCCGGCCCGCGGATCACCAGCGGATTATCACGATACCAGCGGCTTTCGATAGCAAACACGTTATCGCACGGCAGCAGTGAGGCCAGCGGGTGTTCCGGACGTACCGCTTCTACACCCACACGCGCTTTACCGTTAGCATCGAAACGCGCCACGTAGCGCAGCACCAGGCCCATCTCCTGTGCCGCTTCAAAGCGTTGCAGCATTTGTTCATTCAGCTCATCGGCATTCTCGAAGAAGTGGTCAATCGATTCTTCTTCGCAATCCGACGGCACTAGCGATTCAACACGCACCTGATCCGGCTCGATGTCATAACCGGCTTCACGCGCCAGGATGACCAGCTTGCGCATCACATCCTGCCCCGACAGATCTACGCGCGGATCGGGTTCGGTGAGACCTTGCTGCCAGGCCTGATCCACCAGCTCACTGAACGGCACGGTGCCATCAAATTGCAGGAACAGCCAGGACAGCGTGCCGGAGAAAATACCACTGATGGCCAGAATGCTGTCGCCGCTTTCGCGCAGATCGCGCACCGTATGATTCACCGGTAATCCTGCGCCTACCGTGGCGTTATACAGCCAGTGACGACCGGTTTTGGCGAACGCATCACGAATCTGCCGCCAGCTCTGGCTGCTGGATGCACCTGCGACTTTGTTCGCGCTAATGACATGGAAACCGTGGCTGGCAAAATCAAGATATTGCTGTGCCAGCGGTGCGCTGGCGGTGACGTCCAGCACCACTAAATCATCGAACGGATGGGCGCGCATCCACAGGAACAGCGACTCTTCATCGCGTTCTTCGGCTTCGTCATCAAAAAAGGCGAGCGCACGGCTGGCTTCCAGACCTTCGTAGCTCAGCAAACTACGACTGCTATCCGCCACGCCTGCCAGCACATACTCAAAGCCGGTACGCGCCGATAAGCCTTCCTGCTCGCGGGCAAACAACTCCAGCCAGCGTGAGCCGATATTGCCTTTACCAAACAGCATCAGACCGATGCGTTTTTCCGCGCGGAACAACGACTGGTGCAGCCCCTGAATCAGATGCTGCGTCGGTCCTACCCGCAATACGGCAACAATACTGATGTGATCTTCTGACTGCCAGACAAACTCAACCGGCTGGTCTTTGATCTGTTGCCAGAAACGATGGCTATGCAGCGGGTTACGCGTCACGCCTGCGCCGACCAACGCCACCAACGCTAAGCCATCGCGCAGTTGCAGATGACCCGGCAGCGCAGCGTCCTGCAACAAATTGAATGCGCTGTTCACCACTTCGGAGGTATAGCAAAGTTGCAGTAGACGGCGGTCAGGATGGACGCCCATTGCTAACGGACGCAGTTGCGCACGCTTCAGCAGCAGATCGATCTCTTTCTGCTGCGTTTTGAAATCGTGGTTTTCTGGGATGTGGATCTCTACCAGGCACACATCGTCGTGGCTGGTGACAATACGCGCGCCGGTACCGGAAGCCAGTACGCGCTCAATGCGCGTTGAGCCCTGCTCAGGTTGATAGCTGCAACGCAACTGCAGATCGATATCGCTATTCGACACGGGCTGCAGCGTACGTGTATGCAATACCGGTGCGGCCAGACGCGCCAGCTCGCTGGCCTCATCTAAGCGCAGTAAAGGCAGCAAACAGGCGTCGGACACTTTACGCGGATCGGCGCTATAGACACCGGCCACATCGCTCCAGATGGTGACACGGTTTACGCCTGCCAGCGCACCGATCTGCGTGGCTGAGTAGTCCGAACCATTGCGACCCAGTAACACCGTTTCGCCGGCGTCGCTGCGGCTGATAAAGCCGGTTACCACCAAACGCTTATGAGGATGCTGAGCCAGCAGCGCCTGTAGCAATGGCCAGGACTTGCCTTCATCGACCTGTGGCTGCGCAGCACGTTCGGCACGCAGAAAGTCACGCGCGTCCAGCCATGCAGACTCGATATCACGCTGGCTCAACACTGCCGCCATCAAGCGTGCCGACCAGATTTCACCGTGCCCCACCACTTCGGCATACACCGCATCGGTGATAGCGCCGTCAAGCAGTGCCGCCAGACGTTCCAAATCGCGAATAAAGGCAGCGGTCAGCGTTTCAGCAAATTCAACAGGCAACAGCGCAGCGATCAGTTCGCTGTGAAAACGGCGTAAAGCTTGTTGCACCTGATGGGCAGATAAGCGATCGCTCTGGCTCAGTTTAAGCCAGCTAATCAGCTGGTTGGTGGTGCTGCCTGCGGCAGAGACCACCATTAAATCGCCTGGCTGGCTGTAATCCGCCATGATGCTGGCGACACGTTGATAACAACGTGCATCCGCCAGGCTACTGCCACCAAATTTATGCAACTGCTTGTTCGGCGTTCCCGCGCCTGCTGAACTTGTCATGCTTACTCCTCGGCTGCGATCCGGAATGCATTATCCAGATCGGCGATTAAATCTTCGTGATCTTCAATTCCGACAGAAATACGCAGCAGCGTTTCTGAAATACCCGCTGCCGCGCGCGCTTCCGCAGACATGCCGGCATGCGTCATGGTCGCGGTGTGCGAAATCAGGCTCTCAACGCCGCCCAGGGATTCCGCCAGCGTGAACAACTGCAGCGCTTTCAGGAAGCGGCGCAAACGCGCTTCATCAGCGTCAAGTTCAAAGCTGAGCATCGCACCAAAGCCACGTTGTTGACGCACCGCGTACTCATGTCCGGCATTTTCCGGCAGAGACGGATGATACAGTTTTTTCACCAGCGGTTGTTGCTTCAGGTAATCAACAATCGCCAGCGCATTACGCTGCGCTGCCGCCATACGCGGCGCCAGCGTGCGCAGACCGCGCAGCAGCAGGTAGCTATCAAACGCTGCGCCGGTTACACCAATATTATTCGCCCACCAGGCAAGATCCGTGGCCATCGCCGGATCTTTAGAAATCACCGCTCCGGCCACCACATCCGAGTGACCATTCAGGTATTTGGTGCAAGAGTGGATAACCAGATCGGCTCCCAGCGCCAGCGGGTTCTGCAAGGCTGGGCTGAGGAAGGTGTTATCCACCACGCTGATCGCCCCCGCTGCACGCGCTGCCTGGCAAATACTTGCGATATCTACCACGCGCAGCAGAGGATTGCTTGGGCTCTCCACCAACACGAGTTTGGGTTTCTCGGCCAGCGCGGCTGCCAGCGCGGCTTTGTCACCCTGATCGACAAATTTCACGCGATAAGCACCGCGTTTGCTCAGGCTGTCGAACAGGCGATAGCTGCCGCCGTAGCAGTCATGTGGGGCAACCAGCAGATCGCCCGGCTTCAGGAACACGGTGGTCACCAGATGAATCGCTGACATCCCGGTATTGGTTAATACCGCGCCCGCACCGCCTTCCAGTTCTGCCAGCGCGCGTTGTACCACATCACGCGTGGGGTTACCGCGACGTGAGTAGTCATGTGCACGCGGTTCATTAAAGTCGAGGAAGTTGTAGGTGCTGGAGAGGTGAATCGGTGGGACAACGCAGCCATATTGCTCGTCATCATTCAAACCGCTGCGTACTGCGATGGTTGCCTGTTTACGCGTCATGGTGCTTACTGTTCCTGAAGTGTAATAAA
>NZ_VOQX01000164.1:0-5124 GCF_016643525.1 Pantoea sp. Morm
ACGTTACCCGATACCGGGTGACGGAGGTAACCATGGCTGACCGTAACGATAAAAATGTGAAGGATGGCAAAGACGCCGACCACAGCAAGCTGCCCGCGGGCAACAAAAAAGACACCAGGGACAGCGATACCATGAAGCTGAAGGGCGGAAAATAGCATGTCTGACCAGCCGATGCCTGACGATGCGACCCCGCTGCCGGACCACGGGCCGGCGCCCGGTCATGAAGACGAGGTGCCGGGCGGCGACAGAGACATTCCACCCGACCGGGGCGCCACCCCGCTGATTTAACCGCCTCCGGGCGGTTTTTTCTGGTGCTTATATCTGCGCGCCGCTTATCGCGATACACTGTGTATATCCCCAATAAGCGGAGCGCATCTGAAAACCGAAAATGAAATACAGGAACTGATGCACGAAGCCATCGGGCTGGCCATCAGGCAGGTACTGCACAGGGGCGGGACAGTCAGCCCGCACGAACTTATCGGCACGCTGTGGCGCCTGAAGGAGTCCGGTACCGATATGGCCATGCGCGAGGCCTGCAGCCGGGCCATCCGGCTTTTTGCCGCCAAACTTAACTGAAATAGCCCTGTCGCGCAGGCGTTATGAGGCCTGACCGCCGGCGTCGTCCGGCGTGTGACTGACGATAAGCTCCAGCACGCTGCGCAGCACCGCCTGTCTCTGCGCGTCACGCTCCTGCTCAAGGTCGCGAATGACGTGGATGATGAGCGTTTTATTGGTCAGCTGTCCGCCTGAGGCCAGAATCGCCTGTATTGCCTCTTCAAGCTCCTGACTTTCAGCCGTCAGCGCGTCGCCGCTGTTCTGCAGGCGGGCGCGGATTGTGGTCACTGAGTTGGTATTTTTCATGCTGTGAAGGTCCCTGCCGGAGCATCCTGAGCGGATGACGGCGGTAAAAGTGGTGTTGCGGATTGTTATTGTGTGGCCGGCAGCGCTGCATCTGCAGAACGTGCCCGATGACAGAGAAATTATAGGTTAAAGGTTACGAAGTCAGGTGAAGGCGGACGCTGAGCGCCCGCTCCTGATGGTTGTGGTTATCTCATTTCATCTTCATCATCAGCCTGCAGGCGAATGGTGGCCTCGCCGCCGGCACTGTGGCTGTCTGCATCAGACAGCATCCATTCCTTATTGTCACTCCCGCGCGCACCGACGGTCCGGAAGTCGCGCAGCCAGCTGATGGCATCGCTGATGCGCCGGCTGCGGCTGCTGGTTTTCTCTGCTTTAAGCATAATGTTCAGCTCCGTCAGGAGAGCATCAACGGATATTTCCTCTTCACGCACGGCAAGATTGACAGCTGCTTCACCAATAACTGCGTGACCGGTCATGTCTTCGCTGTACAACACGTTTACACCTCGCTTAAAAATGAGTGAGAATAACTTTAACCACGCCTCTATTATAGCAAATGGCAGAGCGGAATTTAAATGAGATGCATAGTTATCGGCTATGGATTAATAAGGATAAATAAATTGAATCTTTTCCTTTTATTATAAGTGGCTGATGTTTTTCTGATATATTGATGTTGTGTCTTCCATCCTGAGAAAATATCTCTCACTCTGACCTGCACCCGGGTCAGAGCAGGTAACTCGTACTGTCAGAAGCACTGTGCATATAATGGGCATCCGATTCCGAAAGGGCGCGCCCGCAGGCAGACTGCTTAATCCTGTTCAGGTGCAGTAAAGCCAGAGGATCTACGCAATGGTTTTTCTCCATAACGAGATTCCTGCAGAGAATATGTTCATTAACTCTCTCATTTATGTTTTCTGTCTCCAATGACTGACTGATTGCCGAAGCGAAAATATGCTGCCACTTTCACACTGGCGCTGTGCTTAAATATGAATCTGTTTGTTCGAAGCGGCGCTTCCCGGACCTGGCGTCCTGTATATCCGATGTCACCTGACATTCAGTTAACCGGCAGAGGCGAGTCGTAAGCGTTTATATTTAAGTGCCCGGTGCATAAAATAATTTAAGCCCCGGGACGGGGCCGCACTGATATGGCCCTGCGCACAGAGTTGCGTGAGCCAGTCGTCCGCCTTAGTTTAACCGTAAATATCTGACTTACTCAGGTTGCTCCTGAATCTCGATGCGGATAATCGTTAAAGGCTCGCCGCGGCTTCCCGTGGCGCAGTGCCGTTCTGCCGCGCGGATAAACGGGCTGCGGACTTCCAGCATGTCCGCAATTTCGCGGAGTTTTTCTGCCAGGCAGGAAGGGGAAACGGGAAGATAGGTCGGGGGCAGGGCTCTGGCCATGAGTAGTGACTCGCAGTTGTCTGTTGTGTACATCATATCTTCGGCTGCCGGCCGATTTTCATGAGCGCAGTCTTATTCGTATTAAAACATACAAAAAATGCATGCAACCTTCCTCCGCCTGTCGGGCTGCGCCGTGCAACCTGCAGACCAGAGTGACCATGAATCAACCTCTCACCACTGGCCAGTTGGCCAACAGCTGCTGCGCTTTGAACCCGATACACCCTGCGTGGTGCACCTGTGGGTAGCTGATGATTTCGAAGACGTGGCACCGGAGCTGACGCCCGACGAGGTGCTGGCCACAATCGCGCTGGCCGACGCCTCGCTTGATGCGGATACGAGTCTCAGCTGGTATTTCCTGCGCCACTGTGCCGACACCATCCCTGCCGCACGGGTTGAAACAGACCCTGCCTGATGATCAGAAAACCGGAGGCGGCGGGACAACCCGCCGGACAGGTAATGAGAGCAATGACCGTACGTGAATTCAGGGCGCGCCTGGATGCCCTGGCCGATGATGAGCTGTGCTGCGGCACATTCTGGCTGGCAGAGGACTTTCTCGGTATTAACCCGGCGATGACGCCGGATGAGATTGCGGCGGCTATGGAGTATGCCGAAGACCATCATGATGCAAACGAGGGATTTAACTGGTGGCATCTGGAGATGGCCATCGATACCGTCTTGTTGGAGGGGGAGGGGAAATAGCGCAGCCCGGAGTGCAACTGCAGATCCTCTGATGTCGCCGGTCACGGCGGCATCACTGCAGGAATGAAAAAGGTTATCGCTGTGCTCCGCCTTCATGCCGTCTTCCGTCCTGTGGCCGGAAAACGGCGGGCATAAAGTGCCGTGCCCTCACGGTAGCCGGGCGGCCTCGCAAACAAGCAACTGTGCTGAGGGATGTAGTAACAGTTCGTAACTCATCAAAGCTATTAGTATCTGGCTACAGGCCGATAAAGGAGTTGTTCTCCCGCCCACCAGGAAAAAAAATGAAAATATCGTTTCGTCTTTTCTCAGGCTATGGTCTGTTGGTTATCTGCTTTTTAATCTGCACCGGCCTGTCTCTGCACGCGCTCAATGAATCCCGGCAAGGCATGGAAGATACGGTAAATTACAAAATGAGGCGCCTTACGCTTGTCCTGAACATGCGTGCTGCTGTTAATAACATGGCAGTTTTAGTCAGAGACATCGTTCTGCTTAAAGACCCTGAGCAGGAGAAAAATGAATGGCAAAAGGTCAGTAATTTACATGAAAAGTACCTAGAGGAACGCTATCAGCTTGTTACCAGCATGATGCATAACGCTTCTCCTGAAGGAAAATCAGCGTTAGACCGTATTCTGTCCTCAGACAGTATCGCTCTGAATACGCTGATAGTTGCAGGAAAAATGGGAATGGACAACGACCAGTCAGAAAAAGCCGCTGACTATCTGCTGAATACGGCTCGCCCGGCTCAGCAGGCCCTGTCTGATGCCCTTGACGGGCTGACCGATGTGCAAAATAAGCTCAGCCGGGATACGGTAGCTGTTAACAGCGAATCTGTACGTGAGGCTTCCGTTGTGCTTCTCTCACTCACAACTCTTTCAGTACTGTTCTCTTTTCTGACCATTTTTATGATAGTCAGGGCGCTGATGCGCCAGTTAGGCGGGGAACCTAAAGATGCTGAAATACTCGCAGCAGCAATTGCTTCTGGCGACCTGACGAGTCAGGTCATTCTGCGGCGCAATGATAAAACAAGCCTGCTGGCTTCACTGGATGGTATGCAGACAAACCTGCGGGGGCTTATCTCTCAGATAAAGGATTCCGCCGGCTCCGTGGCGCTGGCTGCGGATGAAATTTCACAGGGGAATACTGAACTCTCTTCGCGTACCGAGCAGCAGGCGGCCGCGCTGCAGGAAACGGCCGCCAGCATGGAGCAGCTTACCGCTACAGTGAAAAGCAATACTGCCGGCGCACAGCAGACAGCTGGTTCAGCCCGTGAAGCAGCGCAGGTTGCCCGTTCAGGTGGCACAGATGTGCAGCGCATGTCAGACACAATGAATGCCATATCTGTTAGCGCCGCGAAGGTGCGGGATATTACATCTGTAATTGAAAGTATTGCCTTCCAGACAAATATTCTGGCCTTAAACGCCGCAGTGGAGGCCGCCCGGGCAGGTGAAGAAGGGCGGGGATTTGCCGTTGTGGCGGGTGAGGTCAGGACGCTCGCACAGCGTAGTGCGAATGCCGCGCATGACATCAAACAACTGATGGCGGAGGCAGTAAGTGTCGTTGACAGCGGCGTAGTCGCAGCAGCAGATGCAGGACACAGCATAATGAAAATTGTCAGTATGGTGGGCGAGCTGGCAGAGTCCATGGATAATATTTCACTGGCTTCATCCGAGCAGATGCAGGGTATCTCCCAGGTCAGCATTGCCGTCAGTCAGATGGATGGAGTAACCCAGAATAACGCCGCGCTGGTTGAGGAGTCCTCGTCTGCCTCACAGTCACTGTCTGCGCAGGCACACGCCTTACGCGGAATGGTCGAGGGCTTCAGGGTATAAGGCCTGTGAGAAGAGGGCGGCTGTATTGAACCGTGATTCACTGCTGCCGTCCTCACGTAAGCACACGCCGCTGAGTGGCGCACAGGCTGTACGTCAGGTGCAAAAACAATCACTTCGAGGTCCGGAAACGCATGCATGAAAAGTACCGGCGCATTACAGAAATCAAAGCGCAAACGGATGAGTTGCTTACGCAACTGAGTGAGGGCGAGCATCGTTCTCTGGACGTGTGGGCCAACAACCTGACGCATCTGAAGCTGGCTTTTGGTACGTTCAGCCCCTTCATGAGTGACCCCGTCTTCCTGGCCTGGCTGAAACAGCATGACGCCGTGATGGTATC
>NZ_VOQX01000165.1:0-4627 GCF_016643525.1 Pantoea sp. Morm
GCTTCTGCACCCATCTTCGCGTCGAATTCGTCACCGAACTCTTCCAGCGCATCAAGGTACTGCTCTTCGGTCAGAATCTGACGTTTTTCCAGGTTGGTCATACCGCCTTCGATCACAACATAAGATTCGAAGTACAGTACGCGCTCGATATCACGCAGTGGCATATCCAGCAGTAAGCCGATACGCGAAGGCAGTGATTTCAGGAACCAAATGTGCGCAGTTGGTGAAGCCAGTTCAATGTGGCCCATGCGCTCACGACGGACTTTGGTCTGTGTAACTTCAACGCCACACTTCTCACAGATCAGGCCACGATGTTTTAAACGCTTGTACTTACCGCACAGGCATTCGTAATCTTTTACCGGCCCAAAGATACGGGCGCAGAAAAGACCGTCACGCTCCGGCTTGAAGGTACGGTAGTTAATGGTTTCTGGCTTTTTAACTTCACCAAAAGACCATGAACGGATCATATCTGGCGAAGCCAGAGCGATCTTGATCGCATCAAACTCTTCGGTCTTAGTTTGCGCTTTCAGAAACTTAAGTAAGTCTTTCACGGATTAGCTCCCGTCGGAGTGGAACTCTCAGGGACGCCCACCGAAGTGCGCGTCCCGTAACCAGTACTTACGAGTGCTTACTCGTCTTCCAGCTCGATGTTGATACCCAGCGAGCGGATCTCTTTCAACAGTACGTTGAAGGATTCCGGCATGCCCGGTTCCATCTGATGGTTGCCATCGACGATGTTTTTATACATCTTCGTACGGCCATTCACGTCATCAGACTTAACGGTCAGCATTTCCTGCAGGGTATAAGCAGCACCGTATGCTTCCAGTGCCCACACTTCCATCTCACCGAAGCGCTGACCACCGAACTGCGCTTTACCACCCAGCGGCTGCTGAGTAACAAGGCTGTACGAGCCAGTTGAACGGGCGTGCATCTTGTCGTCGACCAGGTGGTTCAGTTTCAGCATGTACATGTAACCTACGGTTACCTGACGCTCAAACTGCTCACCGGTACGGCCGTCGAACAGAGTGATCTGGCCAGAAGCTGGCAGACCGCCGAGCTGCAGCAGCTCTTTGATCTCGCTCTCTTTCGCACCATCAAACACTGGCGTTGCGATTGGCATACCTTTTTTCAGGTTCTCAGCCAGACGCAGAACTTCGTCGTCAGTGAAGGTGTTCAGATCGACTTTCTGACGCACATCGGTGCCCAGATCGTAAGCACGCTGGATAAACTCACGCAGTTTGGCGACTTCTTCCTGCTTCTTCAGCATCGCATTGATTTTCTCACCAATGCCTTTAGCCGCCATACCCAGGTGGGTTTCCAGGATCTGACCGATGTTCATACGTGACGGTACGCCCAGCGGGTTCAGTACGATGTCGACCGGCGTGCCGTTCTCATCGTAAGGCATATCTTCGATCGGGTTGATCTTAGAGATAACACCTTTGTTACCGTGACGACCTGCCATCTTGTCACCAGGCTGGATCTGACGTTTAACCGCCAGGTACACTTTCACGATTTTCAGCACGCCTGGTGCCAGATCATCGCCCTGAGTGATTTTGCGACGCTTAGCTTCGAGTTTCTTCTCAAACTCGTGCTTCAGCTCGTCATACTGCTCAGCCAGCTGCTCGAGAGAATTTTGCTTCTCTTCGTCAGTCAGGCCCAGCTCCAGCCAGCGCTCGCGTGGCAGTTTGTCCAGCTTCTCAGCTTCAACGCCACCCGAGATCAGTACCGCCTGAATACGGCTGAACAAGCCCGCTTCGAGGATCTGCAGTTCTTCAGACAGGTCTTTCTTAGCCTGCTTCAGCTGCATCTCTTCGATTTCCAGCGCACGTTTGTCTTTTTCTACGCCATCGCGAGTAAAGACTTGAACGTCGATAACCGTACCGGAAACACCGTTAGGAACACGCAGAGAAGAGTCTTTAACGTCAGACGCTTTCTCACCGAAGATCGCACGCAGCAGTTTCTCTTCTGGCGTCAGCTGAGTTTCGCCTTTCGGCGTCACTTTACCGACCAGAATGTCACCACCGGTCACTTCCGCACCGATATACACGATACCGGATTCATCCAGTTTGGAGAGTGCAGCTTCACCCACGTTCGGGATGTCAGCGGTGATCTCTTCTGGCCCCAGCTTGGTGTCACGAGACACACACGCCAGTTCCTGGATGTGGATAGTGGTGAAACGGTCTTCCTGGACAACACGCTCAGAAACGAGGATGGAGTCTTCGAAGTTGTAACCGTTCCATGGCATGAACGCCACGCGCATGTTCTGACCCAGCGCCAGTTCACCGAGATCGGTAGACGGGCCATCTGCCAGCACGTCGCCACGTTCGATTGGCTCACCCAGGGACACACATGGCATCTGGTTGATGCAGGTGTTCTGGTTAGAACGGGTGTACTTGGTCAGGTTGTAGATGTCGATACCCGCTTCGCCCGGATACATCTCATCTTCGTTAACTTTGATAACGATACGAGAAGCATCAACGTACTGAACGGAACCGCCACGTTTCGCTACGGCAGTTACACCGGAGTCAACCGCTACTGCGCGTTCCATACCCGTACCGACCAGCGGCTTATCAGCGCGCAGGGTTGGTACTGCCTGACGTTGCATGTTCGCACCCATCAAGGCGCGGTTAGCATCATCGTGCTCCAGGAATGGAATCAGTGACGCACCGACTGAAACGACCTGTTGGGTCGAAACGTCCATGTAGTCAACTTGATCACGACTGAACAGGCTTGATTCACCTTTGCTACGGCAAGTGACGAGATCGTCAACAAAGCTACCGTCTTCAGCAAGGTTGGTGTTCGCCTGAGCGATAACGTAGTTACCCTCTTCGATTGCAGAGAGGTAATGAATTTCATCACTCACTTTGCCATCTACCACGCGACGATACGGAGTCTCAAGGAAGCCGTATTCGTTAGTCTGCGCGTAAACAGAAAGGGAGTTGATCAGACCGATGTTCGGACCTTCTGGCGTTTCGATTGGGCACACACGACCGTAGTGGGTTGGGTGTACGTCACGCACTTCGAAGCCTGCACGCTCACGCGTCAGACCGCCTGGGCCCAGGGCAGAGATACGACGCTTATGCGTGATCTCAGACAACGGGTTGTTCTGATCCATAAACTGGGACAGCTGGCTTGAACCGAAGAACTCTTTCACCGCCGCCGAAATAGGCTTGGCGTTGATCATGTCCTGAGGCATCAGGGTATCGAGGTCGCCCAGAGACAGACGCTCTTTAACAGCACGCTCAACACGCACCAGACCCACACGGAACTGGTTCTCAGCCATCTCACCGACTGAACGGATACGACGGTTGCCGAGGTGGTCGATATCATCGACTTCGCCAATACCGTTACGAATGCCGATCAGTTTCTTCATCACTTCGATGATGTCGTCTTTGCTCAGAATACCTGAACCTTCGATTTCATCACGCAGCAGTGAACGGTTGAACTTCATACGGCCAACTGCAGACAGATCGTAACGATCTTCTGAGAAGAACAGGTTCTCGAACAGGTTCTCTGCAGCTTCGCGCGTTGGCGGCTCACCAGGACGCATCATACGGTAGATCTCAACCAGCGCGCTCAGGCGATCGTTGGTTGGGTCAACACGCAGGGTCTCTGAAATGTATGGACCGTGATCCAGGTCGTTGGTGAACAGCGTTTCAATGCGTTTGTGGCCTGACTGGCTCAGTTTAGCCAGCAGATCCAGAGAAAGTTCCATGTTCGCAGGAACGATCAGTTCACCGGTGTTCAGATCGACGTAGTCTTTAGCGACCACTTTGCCAGCGATGTATTCAACCGGTACTTCGATGTGCTGAATACCGTCTTTTTCCAGCTGGCGAATATGTCGCGCAGTGATGCGACGACCTTTCTCAACGTAGACCGTGCCATTGGCTTCGATATCGAAGCTGGCGGTTTCACCACGCAGGCGCTCAGGCACCAGTTCCATCTGCAGTTTGTTATCGCGGATTTCATACACCACTTTATCAAAGAACAGATCAAGGATTTGTTCAGTGGTGTAGTGCAGCGCGCGCAGAATGATACTGGCCGGCAGCTTACGGCGACGGTCAATACGGACGAAGAGGTTGTCTTTCGGGTCGAATTCGAAGTCGAGCCATGAACCACGGTAAGGGATGATACGTGCGTTATACAGCACTTTACCAGACGAGTGCGTCTTACCCTTATCGCTGTCAAAGAACACGCCAGGACTACGATGCAGCTGAGAAACAATAACACGCTCAGTACCGTTGATAACAAAGGTACCGTTGTCGGTCATGAGTGGAATTTCACCCATGTACACTTCTTGTTCTTTGATGTCTTTTACGGTGCCTTCCGGCGCTTCACGCTCGTAGATCACCAGACGCAGTTTCACGCGCAGCGGTGCCGAGTAGGTCACGCCACGGATCTGACATTCAGTTACGTCAAAGACCGGCTCGCCCAAACGGTAGCTGACATACTGCAACTCAGAGTTGCCGCTGTAGCTTGAGATTGGGAATACGGAGCGGAAGGCAGCTTCCAGACCGTATTGGCCTTCTGGATCTTGCTCGATAAACTTCTGGAACGAGTCAAGCTGGATAGAAAGGAGATAAGGTATGTCCAGAACTTGTGGACGTTTACCAAAATCCTTACGAAT
>NZ_VOQX01000166.1:0-4613 GCF_016643525.1 Pantoea sp. Morm
CCCGAACCGGCCAGCGAAACAGCGTTGTACTCACTCTACATCCCGGTCTCATTTTAAACGTTGCTACTATACGCAAGTGAGATCGGCTTGGGAATGGTCCGCCAGAGCCAGGAGAAAATAATTATCACACGTTAACAACTGGAAGGAATTTCAGGATATTTCTTGACCAGGCGCTGACATAAACTCACGTCAGCGTCCGAATAAAGCGGATAAAAACAGCCTCGGGACTCAATGATAGAACCAATAGATTCCCAGAATCAGTACGATCATCGCAGGCAACGGTGAAAACACGGCTCGCCAGCGCGTTTGCAATGGACGGAAGCCCGTACCATGAATCACGCCGGTGCACACCGCCCAAATCATCAATAATCCATGCCAGATGGCTAAGTCGCTCGTGCGGGCGGCAAAGCGTGACGGTTGCCAGATAACACAGCCCGCCAGCCACAGCGCCAGTATCAGCGAAAGGGCCCGTAACGGGCCCTTGTCCATCAGACGATACAGCGTCTGAATCAGTGTGCGCATCAGTGTTGTTTATCCTCTGCGCCACTCTCTTCTGCTTGCTCAATCGCCAGCGCCGTGATCACGCCAAACGCACAGGCCAGCAAAGTGCCAAGAATCCAGGCAAAATACCACATGCTCAATCTCCTTAATCAGTACAGGGAGTGCGTATTGCTCTCAATGTGTTCTTTGGTGATACGCCCAAACATCTTGTAATAACACCACGCGGTATAGGCGAGGATAATCGGGACAAAGATGATGGCGGCGAAGGTCATCACTTTCAGCGTCAGCAGGCTTGAGGTAGCATCCCACATGGTCAGGCTAGTGCCCGGCACGGTGCTGGAAGGCATAATGAACGGGAACATCGCGATGCCTGCAGTCATGATGACGCATGCCAGCGTCAATGAAGAAAAGACAAACGCCCAGGCGCCCTTCTCCATGCGCGAGCAGAGCACGGTCAGCAGCGGCAGCACCACGCCAAGCAGCGGGAACAGCCACAGGATTGGCGTCTGTTCAAAGTTCACCATCCACGCACCGGCTTCACGCACCACTTCTTTGCCCAGCGGGTTGGATGCAGCGTGATGATCGATGACGCTTTTCACCACATAGCCATCAATTCCGTATTTCACCCACACACCGGCTAATACGAAGCACACCATCATCACCAGCGCACTGATTTGCGCGGTGCCGCGCGCACGCAGGTGCAGATCGCCGTTGGTACGCATCTGCAGATAGGTCGCGCCTTGCGTCAGGATCATCGCAACACTGATCACGCCCGCCAGCAAGCCAAACGGATTGAGTAACTGGAAGAAGTTACCGGTATAGAACAGACGCAGATACTCATCCGCATGAAAAGGTACGCCCTGCAACAGGTTGCCGAAGGCCACGCCAATCACCAGCGGCGGAACGAAGCTGCCGATGAAAATGCCCCAGTCCCAGGCGTTACGCCAGCGCATCTCCTCAATCTTCGAACGGTAGTCAAAACCCACCGGGCGGAAGAACAGCGAAGCCAGCACCAAAATCATCGCCACATAGAAGCCGGAAAACGCGGCGGCGTAAACCATTGGCCAGGCGGCAAACAGCGCGCCACCTGCAGTGATCAGCCATACCTGGTTGCCGTCCCAGTGCGGGGCGATGCTGTTAATCATGATACGTCGTTCGGTATCGGTACGGCCAAGGATGCGCGTCAGCATCCCGACCCCCATATCAAACCCGTCGGTAACCGCAAAGCCAAGCAGCAGCACGCCAATCAGCAACCACCAGACAAAGCGCAATACTTCATAATCAAACATGGTTGCTCTCCTTATCCACGCACGGGCTGAGCAGCCGCTTTCACGGTCTCATGATGGTAGCGGCCAGTCTTCAGGCTGCTGGGGCCCAGACGGGCGAACTTGAACATCAGGTACATTTCCGCCACCAGGAAAAGGGTGTAAAGACCGCAAATCAAAATCATTGAGAACAGCAGATCGCCAACGGTCAGTGAGGAGTTCGCCACGGCGGTCGGTAGGACTTCACCAATTGCCCACGGCTGACGACCGTACTCTGCAACAAACCAACCTGATTCGATGGCAATCCATGGCAGCGGAATACCGTACAGCGCCGCCTTGAGCAGCCAGCGGCTCTTACCAATGCGGTTGCGAATCACACTCAGGAATGACAGAGCGATGATGCCCAGCAGCAGCACGCCACACAGCACCATGATGCGGAAGGCGAAATAGAGCGGTGCCACACGTGGAATCGAATCCTGTGTCGCTTTCTGAATCTGCGCTTCAGTCGCATTCGCCACATCCGGGGTATAGCGCTTCAGCAGCAAGCCATAACCGAGATCCTGTTTACTGGCTTCGAACTGGCTGCGAACTGCAGGATCTTTGCTGCCCGCGCGCAGTTCATTCAGCAACGCGTAGGCTTTCATGCCGTTACGGATGCGCACTTCATGTTGCGACAGCAGATCTTTCAGACCGGTGACCGGTGTATCCACCGATCGCGTCGCGATCAGCCCGAGCAAATACGGGATTTGAATCGCGTACTTGTTCTCCTTCGAATCCTGATCGGGAATACCAAACAGCGTGAAGGCAGCAGGTGCAGGCTGCGTTTCCCACTCAGCTTCTATTGCTGCGAGTTTGGTTTTCTGTACGTCACCCATTTCATAACCGGATTCATCACCCAAGACGATCACCGACAATATCGCGGCCATGCCGAAGCTGGCTGCAATACCGAATGAGCGCTTAGCGAATGCCACATCACGGCCTTTCAGCAGATACCAGGCACTGATACCCAGCACGAACATCGCGCCGGCGGTGTACCCTGCCGCGACGGTGTGAACAAATTTCACCTGCGCAACCGGGTTAAGCACCAGCTCGGAGAAGCTCACCATCTCCATGCGCATGGTTTCGAAATTGAATTCAGAAGCGATCGGGTTCTGCATCCAACCATTCGCCACCAGAATCCACAGCGCAGACATGTTAGAACCGAGCGCCACCAGCCAGGTCACCGCCAGGTGCTGGACTTTGCCGAGGCGATCCCAACCGAAGAAGAACAGACCAACAAAGGTGGATTCAAGGAAGAACGCCATCAAGCCTTCAATGGCGAGCGGCGCACCGAAGATATCGCCGACGTAGTGGGAGTAATATGACCAGTTGGTCCCGAACTGAAACTCCATGGTGAGACCGGTTGCGACACCCAGCGCAAAGTTGATACCGAACAACTTGCCCCAGAACTTGGTCATGTCTTTATAAATTTGCTTACCCGTCAGGACATATACGGTTTCCATGATCGCCAACAAAAACGCCATACCCAGCGTTAAGGGGACGAACAGGAAATGGTACATCGCCGTCAGGGCAAACTGTAAACGCGACAGCTCGACAATATCTAACATGATGACTCCTTGCTCCTCGCATGAATTTACTCTGCGGCTGACAACGGTAAACAACGAACATTGACGTGCAGAATAAGATCCAGGAACGACTGATTATTGATTCCAGTTTTATTACTGACAGAACAGAGAAATCTGTAGCCCGAAATGAGTGAGTAACAGTGTTGAAAATTTCCCGAAAAACCGATCGCTTCAATCTGTTTCGAGCAGGAGTATGATGCAAGAAGGCGACAGAATTGCGCTAACAACGCCTGGCTCAAACTCCTGAAAATTCGCGGAAAAGACTGAATTGATGCAGCGCAATTTATACCGTTTGTCGTGCGTGATGCCAGCAGTAAAGTTTGTTATATCTCACCCTTTATTGATCTGGATTAAGACAATATTTTTTCAGATATGTAGTGTTAGCGTTGTTGTTAATTAGTTGTCATGAACGCGTGATGCAATTAAGGAAATAATTACTTCTCCCGTATTTTTTTAACGTTAATACCGGATACTCAGGTTTAATTTCCCCTGTGAAATCACGCACATTTTCCTATCTTTACCCTTCCAACTCAGTAAGCATAGCCGCAGATTTTATCTCCGTTGCGGTTTTTCCCTGCTTTTTGTGTGACTCTGCACAGGGCGTTGTTGCCAATGGCCTCCCCTGCCCTTTCAGGCATAAAAAAAGCCACCCGAAGGTGGCTCCATGCGCATCACAAGTGATGACTTATTTGATTGGCAGAACTGCTTTAACGGCGTCGCCAATGTCAGCCAGGCTGCGTACGGTTTTCACACCGGCCGCTTCCAGCGCGGCGAATTTCTCGTCAGCGGTGCCTTTACCGCCAGCAATGATGGCGCCTGCGTGGCCCATACGTTTGCCTTTCGGTGCAGTCACACCCGCGATGTAGCCGACAACCGGCTTGGTCACGTGCTCTTTAATGAAGGCTGCGGCTTCTTCTTCAGCGCTACCACCGATCTCACCGATCATCACGATCACTTCGGTCTGTGGGTCATCCTGGAACATTTTCAGGATATCGATGAAGTTTGAACCTGGGATCGGGTCACCACCGATGCCCACGCAGGTTGACTGGCCGTAGCCGATGTCAGTGGTCTGCTTAACGGCTTCGTAAGTCAGGGTACCTGAACGGGATACGATACCGACACGGCCTGGCTGGTGAATGTGGCCCGGCATGATACCGATTTTACATTCGCCTGGGGTGATCACGCCTGGGCAGTTCGGGCCGATCATGCGTACGCCAGCTTC
>NZ_VOQX01000167.1:0-4609 GCF_016643525.1 Pantoea sp. Morm
GGGCAGCGTGAGGCCGTAACAGTAATGGTCACGGACGTTACAGGCTACAGTGAACCTCCGGTGGGCTCAGGTTTCAGGGCGGGCGGCCGATAACTCCCGCGTAAGCAGAATAATAAATCGGTTGTTTTCATTCCCTGAACGGGGAGCCGCGTGCCGGCACCCCATTTTTTTGGACGGCGGCCACGTGCGCGATCGCCAGGACAGGAACCACAGCATGAACAGGCATGAAGTCACGTCTCAGCTGTTTCGCAGCGCGGGCTACGATCCGACCACCGGCGTGCTGGAGCTGGAGTACCGGAACGGCGCTTGCCGGCGCTGGCTCGCGGTGCCGGCAAAGGTGTATCAGGCGTTCTGCGCGGCTGCGGACGCTGACGCATTTTTCAGGAGCAGCATCGAGGGCCGCTACCTTTCCCTGCGGGGCAGCCTCAGCCTGCGGCGCGGCGTCTGACGCCATCATCTGCGCATACGCCTCATAATCTTCAGTGGCCTGCTGCCGCCAGCGGCGCACCGGTGCCCGGCGTTCAGCGCGCGCCTGGTACCCGCTCCGGCGTTGTCCCGCTGCCCGTGAAAGGGTCTCCTGCACCCATGTCCAGAACGCACGCCCTGTGTGTTGTGTCACGGTGTAACCCGCTTTTTTCATGATTTTACGGGCGACGTTTTCATTCCATCTGCGGATGAGCGAAAAGGCGCCACGAATATCGCCGCGTGACGTCATGATATTTAATTCGTGAAACGTATTCATATTATCTTCCCCCTGATACTTTACTGTTATCGTCATATTGAGAGGATTCTTCAGTGATATATTGATATTTAAAGGGAAATAATAAAAAACGTTATATATAAATAAATTTTAAATGATAGAATAATTAACCCCTGTTAAAATCCGGTGGCTGACATTGAAAAAATACGCATTAATAATTGCGTCACTGCTGACCCTCCCGGTTATTCATGGTGCAGAGGGCTCCCTCACGGCCGGTTTTTCCCCCGGAGGGACGGCGCTGGATCTGATACTGCAGTTGACCAACCGCGCGCGGCAGAGCGCCGACGTGGCGGCCTATGACTTTACCAGCCGTCCGGTGGGGCAGGCGCTGTCAGACGCCGTCGCGCGGGGTGTGAAGGTCAGGCTGGTCGCCGATGAAAAGAAAAGTCGTGACCGCTGGTCTCTGGTGGGACAGCTCGCGTGCGCTGGCGTGGACGTCCGCCTTAATGGCATGTACAGCATCATGCATAATAAGTTCATGGTGACCGACGGCAGCGCGGTGGAAACCGGCTCATTTAATTACACGTCTTCTGCCGAAAAAAGAAATGCGGAGAACGCGCTGGTCATTCAGGATGAACCCGTTATCACCCGTCAGTATCAGGCAGAATTTAACCGTCTCTGGAATGAATCCGTGCCGGTGACCTGTCCGCGGACTGAATGAAATAAATCAAAAGGAGAGGGAAAATAATATGACAACATATGAAACAGCGTTATTCCTGACCGCCGGCATTGTCTCCGGCATCTTCCCTTTTATTCTCTCCGCTTACAGCGGTGGAAGCAGGACGATTATTCTTCAGATTATTGCAGGTCCGCTGGCCACCATTGGGTATCGCGGGCTTGCCAGCGTTACTCAGCCTGACGTGCTGGCTCTCTCCCTCTGTGCGGGACTGGTGCTGCTGACCGCTGTACTCTTCCGGATCAACCGGGGTGAAAAGACAATCGCATGACTGCGGCGCGGGGAGGCTCAGCTTATGGCGGCAAAGAAAATATACCCCGTCCGGTTCGCCGGGCTGCGGGGCACGCGGGAGTGCGATGCGGCGTTCCGTACCGCTGACCCGGAGCAGTGGCAGCGCTGGCTGAAACACGCGCGCGATAACAAGGCCACCACGGTAGTGACCTGCCTGTGCCAGGCCGGTGAGGAAGACACGCAGCGCCGGCGCCTTAAGGTACATCTGTCACAGAAAACGGACCAGTGCTGGCTCGCCTCATGGGCCTTCTCCGGGCACGAGCACGCACCAGACTGCCGCTTTTACTCCGTCTGGCCGGATGAAAGGCAGGCTGCTATCTATGCGCCCGACGTAGTAAAAGCCGCGGCGGATGGCCAGCTTGTGGTCCGCCTGCCCACCGGCCTGCAGAAGAAAGACGCTCAGGAAAGAAAACCGGAAGCGCTCCCGGTCAGCACCGGACCCGTTAAGCGGCGACGGCAGCCCTCGATGCGCCTGCTGGGGCTGCTGCATCTGCTTTGGGAGCAGTCCGGCATCAACGTATGGCACCCCGCGTTTGACCGGAAAAAACGCTATCCCGGCTGGGTCAGCTGGCGCCTGAATGAAACGGCCGGACGCATCCGCATCGGCCGGATTCCGCTGAGACAGTCGCTGATGCTGATGGCCATGAAAGATTCCCCACAGGTGGCAGAGAACCGCCGGATTGCTAAGGAAGCAGCCGGAGATTCACGGCGGCTCATCATCATTTCTCAGCTGGCCGCGTGGAGCGATGCGGCCGATGAACGGCTGCAGTACACGATTCCGCTGGGGCTGTTTGCAGGCTTTCCCTCACTGGACCTTCCTGATGACGTCAGGGCCCGCCTCAGCAGAAGCTTTACGCGTGAGCTGAGAGACTGGCGCCAGGGTGCCCGGGTGGTGATTATCTGCGAAACCGAGCCGCCGGAAACCGCTTTTATCCGCAAAGACGGTCGTAACGTGCCGCGCAGCAGCTGCAGGATAATCGACGCGGCGCTGATGACCGTCAGCCCGCGCTATATTCCGCTGAACTCCCGCTATGAGGGAATGGTCGAGGCACGGCTGTGGGAGGAAAAGCGCGCGTTCATCAAACCGCTGCGCTACGACGGTGAAGAGGACGTTTTTCCGGACTTCGTGCTGACCGATGTGCCGGGAACGGAAGCGCTCCCCATGGAAGTGTTTGGCATGAACACACCGGAGTATCTGCAGCGTAAGCGGGTCAAAGCAGCAATATACGACCGGGAATACGGTGCTGGCAGGTGGTGGCAATGGGAAGCGTCAGGCGATCATGGGAGCCATTACATGCCTGAATTCCCCTCAAAGAAATAGCATTATGATTTAAAAATGGATGTGTATTAATATTAATTTAATTATTTTCTGATACTGTTTTCAGCGTATCTGTCTGGCCCGAATCAGGCCAGACTGTGAATGTGCGTATCAGATGTGAAAGGCTATGCGCTTCCCGGTTGGCAGCTCGACATCAAGACTGAGTTTACCTCCCATCGCCTCAATGTACCGCTTGAGCGTAGCAACCTTCAGGTCGTTTCCACGCTGCTCCAGTTGTGTAATGGCAGGCTGGCTGATACCCATGGCTTCAGCTACGTTTTTCTGTGACAGCTGCAATTCCTCCCGCATCATCTGTAACCCGGTTTCAAGGATCATCTCGTCAGCGATATCCTGGATGCGGGCCTGACTCTCAGGAGAGCGTGCAGCAATTACTTCGTCAAGCGTTCTCATTTTTTCCCCTCCATTGCGTTCAGGTGCGCAGTAAACTCATCATCGGCGATACGAATCATGCGCTCGTAAAATTTCTTGTCGTTACTTTTGTCACCAGCACAAAGCACGATGGCCCGTCGGGTCGGATCAAATGCAAAGAATGCCCTGACCGGTATACCGCCATACTGTACGCGGAGTTCTTTCATGTTCTTATGACGGGAACCCTTGACGGTGTCGGCATAAGGCCGGGACAAAGCCGGGCCGTACGTCCTTAAATTAATAAGGTCGGCCAGAACCTTTTCCTGCAGGCCGTCTTCCTGTTCATCCAGCCAGGCGTCAAAGAGATCGCCAAAGAGTACTGTCCACATAGTGCGTCCTATAAGTTACAGCTTATAGATACTGAGATTATAAGCTTTAGCTTATTCCGTCAAGGGCGCACTGGTGTAATAAAGTGGTACCTGTCTGGGTAATGACATTTCGCCTTCTGCAGGGGACTGAGCCGTTATCTCTTAGGGCCATATGCCAGATACTTATGATTCCTAATTGCAGAAAAAGAGCAATTACGGTGGCTGCCCAACAGCGAAAATGAGCTCTGGTTCAGCCTCTTCTGTCGCACTGCTTGATGTATAGATGCAAACTGTAAGTTACCCGACAGGCCACCCGGATGGGTGGCTTTTTTCATGGCAATTGCTATAGCCAAGGCTTGACTACGGGAAACAGGTCACCGATTTACTGATGATTTTTTATATAAGGTCGGATGCAGGACTTGCCCAGATTCACAAAGTGTCTTAACACTGGATCGCAGAACGGCAAGCAATCTGGTCTTACAATAGTGTCCTGTATTATAGTTAAACTATTGATATTTAACATAAATAGCATTAACCGCACTTTGAATGTTACTCCAATTTGATAATGTCACTTTTTAGCTAGTTCATAATGTCACCCAGATGCGGCGCGTTTGCCACCTTTTCTGGGAGATTTCTGCTGATGCTGGTGACCATGTCGAACAAAGAACTTCACCGTCTTCCCGTCATTCAGGCTGTGATTGAAAAACGTCTGCGTCGCCGTGATGCGGCCTCTCAGCTGGATCTTACCGAGCGTCAGGTTCAGCGGCTGATGAACCGCTACCGCGAGTCTGGCGCCGCCGGTCTTACCAACGCGCGTCGCGGCAAGC
>NZ_VOQX01000168.1:0-4573 GCF_016643525.1 Pantoea sp. Morm
TATCTACAGTCGAATTACCCCAAACGGGATAACTTAATGCCGGCCTGGTGCTTAACCGCTGCGAAAAAATTGAATGGCATTATATTAATAAAAGGAATGATATGCGCCAGTGTCTGCTTTGAGCGAAGAGCGGACGTTCTGACGGCACACGTCAATCGAGATGTTTTTTATGGAGCTATACGAAAAAAACTTCGTATTTAAAACGTTTTGCCGTCATTTCTTATCACCTGGCCCTGGATATTGGATTGCTTAGCCAATCATGCTTCTTCCTTATTTTTTACAGCTAAATAGGCGATAGCCGATTGCAGGTGTTCCATAAACGCCTTCACTTTAGCTTGCAAATATTTTCTGCCGGAAAAGAGCGCGTAGAGCACCAGATCTTCTGGTTCACTATTACAGTTAATTTTAACAAGCGAGCCGTTGTTAATTTCTGACTCACAGGCATGAAGAGGCAATATAGCGAAACCAAGTCCTTTCAATGCCGCAATCTTGGCCATCTGCCCACTGTTTACTTTGTAGCTGGACTGAACCTGGGCGCTCTGGTTCTGTTTAAATCGCCAGGGCATTCCCTGAAGTACCGACATACTGGTAATGCAGGGGAGTTTGGTTAGTTCATTAACCGAATGTGGTGATGGGTGACGTTCCAGAAGTTCTGGGGCGGCAACCACACAGCTCGGCCAGCGCAGAATTTCTCTGGCAACCCAGCAAGAATCCTCCAGTGGCCCACGTCCAAAGCGTAATACCAGATCAAATCCATCCAATAGCCCCTCTGTTGGATCTAATTGTGTGTCACAACTGAGCTGTATCTGTGGGTGCCGAATGCAGAAGTCAGCGAGAATGTCTGCCATGAAGGGAAGGTCTGGCGTAATGACCTTCAGATGGCCTGATAGTGAATCACCAACCAGTGATACTTCTTCCAGCGCATGATCCAAAGCGTGCGTGAGCGGCGTAATGGATTGATAAAGCAGTTTACCGGCTGCGGTTGGAATTATCTTACGCGTCGTACGCTCCAGCAGCCGCACATGAAGTTGTTGTTCGAGTAAAGTGATATGTCGACTGACATTGGATGATGGCAGCTGAAGCTGCTCTGCCGCGAGCTTGAAGCTCAACTTTTCATAAACAGCCTGAAAACAGATCAGCCACTGTATTTCAATTTTTTCTATCATTTATTATCCCAAAAAATGAGATTAAAAAAACTATAATTCCATATTTATCACTAATTAGGTGGTCATTACAATTTCCTTAAAATTTCGTAAGAGGAAGGAAATGATGACCAATACTAAGAAAATTGCCATCGTAGGTGCCGGGGTTGCTGGAATGGCACTGGCTATCCTCGCAACCAGGCAGGGCCATCACGTCAGCCTGTTTGAGCGTGTCAGCAACGTGTCTTCTGAGGGAGCTGGTGTGACGTTATGGCCCAATGCCATGTTCGTCATGCAGAAGATGGGGCTGGACAAAAAGGTCATGCAAGTAGGTGGTACACCATGCATGATGCGCCAGTTTGATCGGCATGGCCTCCCCCAGACTGAGTTCGATATTTCAGCCGTAAACTCACTTTGCGGTTTTCCCAGTGTGACAGTTTTACGGCGTGAGCTGATGGGCTTACTGGCCGGTGCGTTAGAAAGCCTGGGAAAGGAGATCACGTTCAATTGTTCAATCACTGCAGCGGACGTAATGAAGTTGAGCCAGGCGTTTGATCTGGTAGTAGGAGCTGACGGGCGCATGAATTCAGTCGTCCGCCAGGCATTGTGTGCGGAGAAAATCACTCCTCATTATCATGGCTTTGTGAACGTAATCGGTGTGGGAAGACAACGAGAGGGCACGCTGAACAATGCTATTGATGACTACCGCGGTCAAGGTGAGCGTTTTGGAATCGTCCCGGTGAATGATGGATGGTGCTATTGGGCAGGAGCATGGAAGGCTCCCGTTGACAATGAACATCTTCGGGCGCATTGGTGCGATGAGTTGCATCGGCGTTTTCGGGACTGGCCTGATCCTGTGCAGAATGTGCTGCTGTCATATGACCGTGCATCAGTTAATTGCATTTTCGTGCATGACATTGATCCTCTTCCTTTTTGGCATCAAGACAATGTCTTAATGATCGGAGACGCGGCTCATGCTTCCTTGCCGACATCCGGGCAGGGAGCATGTCAGGCGCTGGAAGATGCGTGGCATCTTACTCGCTTACTGAATGAGACCGAAAATCTGGAGATTGCTCTGCAAAGCTTTTACCAACTAAGACATATCAAGACATCTGCAGCACAGTTGGTTGGAAGACAATTCGCCAGGAAAATTTTTTCTGAACAACCTGAACCACTGCTGCCTGCATCCACTATTTCTGCTGCTGAACTCAGTCGGTTTTGGATGCAAGGTTTAACACATTTAGATCCTTGAAACCGGGTCAAAAGCACTCGGTATGCCTGTATGTCAGACAGATACTGACCAGTGCGATGTTTTTGATAAGCACTGACCCGCGCGCCCGGAATAATGCAGTGCGGACTTGCCAATGTCCGCTTCTGGCACAGGGCTGCTGTTGCAGCCCTCACAAATTAAACTTCAATTGACTCAGCTATCTCCAGAGCATCATCCACTTCAATACCGAGATAACGGACTGTACTTTCGAGGTTTTTGTGACCTAACAGTAGCTGGATCACTCGAAGATTCTTCGTTTTTTTATAGATCAGATATGGCTTGGTTCTTCGCATAGAATGCGTACTGTACAGAGTCTCGTCGAGACCCAGCTTATCAATCCATCCATGAAAAATACGGTTATATTGCCTGGTTGAGATATGTCGTGAAGAACCGACGCGGGACTGGAACAGATAGTCGCTATTACGTAGATGAGCCATTTTGATCCACGCTGCCACAGCCTCTCTGGTTCCCTTAGTCAGTTCAAACTGAACGGGGCTTCCCGTTTTTTGCTGCAGCACTGTCGCTCTGCCCGAAACAGAGTGCCCATAGGCCACATCAGAAACTTTTAGCTTAACCAGATCACAGCCCCGAAGTTTACTGTCCAGAGCCATGTTAAACAGAGCTAAATCGCGTACTTTTCCTTCCAGCTCAAGTCTGATACGAATTCCCCAGATATGAGAGATCTGAAGAGGCCGTTTCTGGCCAATAATATGGCCCTTGTTCCAGGGGGACGTTGTCATGCTCAATCTCCTTAGGGTTAGGAGATATGATTATGGTTGTCCCATATGAGTAAGCAGCGGACATTTCACTTATGACAGCTGAGTGGTTCTAATACGTTGAACATAACTTTCCTATTGCGCTCTTGAAGTCAGGCCAGTGAAGTGTTCCCTCATCATATTTGTTAACCCGAAGATACAATCGAGATGCGTACTACCCTCCACGACTCGACTGCTTACATTGGGATTACCGCAGTTCCTGAAAAACTCATCCATTCGGATTACATCAAACAGTTCATCATGCTCAGCAAGCATGACCGTTACTGGAATGGAAATCTCTTTAAGTTGTCTTTCGGGGTTCCGAGGGGTAAGGGCATTAGCCATATTAACGCTGTATATCTGAACAAAGTCAGGCCTTGCATTGATAACCTCACAGGGGAAATTAAGCCTTACTCCTGCACGATGTCCACATAGAAAACCTGCACTCATTGCATTGATTATGAAGCTCAAACGGTTTATCGATGCAAAGGGAGAGGAAAAATCGCGGTTCAGAGCAGGAGGTGAAAAAGGACCTAATGCTGGGGCTAGCAAGATCAGGCTTTCAACAACCCTCGATAGAGAGTATCTAGTAAAGTAATTTATCAGCATGCCGCCACCACTGGAGTGGCCAAGCAAGTGAATTCTGGCATCAGGAAAAGAGGCTCGGACATAATCAATGACGACATCTACATCCCGCCAAATTTGATCAGGACTTGAAGCTTCCCCTCGGACACCAAGCGAACGACCGTGCCCACGGATATCAACGAGACAAACACAGACGGGAAGAACGTAACTCAACTGTCGCGCAAGAATGTCGTAACCGGCGTCAGAGTTTACACCGCCACCATGGTAGACAATAAGAACTTCATCGAGGGCCGCCATTGGCCTGTATACCCGGATATATAAATCATTGATCCGGCTTTCGGTTATGTTATCAGAAGGGAGTAATGAGGCGTTAAACTGCTCATAGCGTTCGACAAAGCGGGTGAATTCAATCACGTCCTAAATTCCTTATTCAATAAGATTCACTACCTGTGAACTTGTGACATGAAGCATGCACGATTTACTGTATGCATGAGAACCTTTTTAACATAAAAGTGCCTGCTGCACCGCCCGAAAAGCCCTAAGTGCGTTTCTGCGGCCTGAGGGCTGTTTCCGGCATCTTTCCTGTCCGAAACACTGACAAACGCCCCTGATAATTCTTGTATATCTGTATGGTTATGCAGTGAAAGCTATTCTCTACGGATTAGTGCATGCAGATGCCGGAAACGTCCGCTTTTGGCACAAAGCGGACTGATACACTGTCCGCTATGAGCGAGAAGCGGATATTGTGTTTAAGATAATATCGCCTGTCTCAAACGACCACCAGAACCTAACGCTCAAGTAGATGTGTGGCAATTCCCCAT
>NZ_VOQX01000169.1:0-4555 GCF_016643525.1 Pantoea sp. Morm
TGGCACAAAGCGGACTGATACACTGTCCGCTATGAGCGAGAAGCGGATATTGTGTTTAAGATAATATCGCCTGTCTCAAACGACCACCAGAACCTAACGCTCAAGTAGATGTGTGGCAATTCCCCATCTGAGCGCAGTGCATTTTCCATCCAAAAAATCGAAAACGGAGTAACTCGCATTGGGATGAGCGTACCTGGTAAAGTTATCGATAGTCCCTTCTTTAAGTATTGCCAGCACTCCCTGACTGACATGCCCATGCGACACGATACATACGCACTGATGTTCTTTGGTGCCTTGGAGATTTTGTAAGAAACTTATTACTCGTTGAGTTGCCTGTGCTAATGACTCTCCCTCAGGCGGACAATACTCTGCATCAAATTTGAATAACGCATTTGCATCTTTCGGATGGTGTTGAAGGAGCTGTGCCGTTGACATGCCTTCAAACTGACCAAATGCCTGTTCTTTAAGGGCTGTTTCAGCTACAAGTGAGCAACTAAAGCACTCAGACAGGCTCTGTCCCATTTGCCAGGTACGACCAAGTGGAGAAGCGTAAACACGTTCAACCTGGTAATTATTCGCGTCAAATGCTGCCACTAAGGCTGAGGTTTGGCGCTCCCCCCGGAGGGTCAACGCACTATCGCTATGCCCCTGAATAAAACCGCTCTCATTCCACTCTGTTTCTGCGTGCCGAACAAGAATCACTTTCATTGTTAGTGGACCATGCATGTTTTTGATTTAAATGTCCCGATTCAAACATACCAGCCAGCTGTAGCGGAATGCTTTATGTTCCGGACGAAAAACAGGAAAAAGTTTAGCTGAATGCAAACCGGAATGGCCTGTCTCACGAAGGATGCATTGAGCGTAGATAATTTCCGCTCCTGGCACAAAGCGGACATGTGCAATAAACAATGTTCGCTTTGTGAGGAATTGAATGCTTTGTGTTTATAATTCAGAAATTGTGAATAAACACTGAAGATAAGTGCGTTTTCCTGAATGATAAATAGCATCATTGGGTTTTAACGATAGCCAGAACGAAACCATCCCATCCCTTTTCCCCCACAGTCTGAACTGCCGTCGCTTCAAGGCGCTCATCCTCAGAAAGCATTTCGACAAATTTTCGCAGGCCTATAACGTTCGGATCTTCACTACCAGATTCGATGACATTGCCACCGCGCACGGTGTTATCTCCTACGATAACAGTGCCTGGTTTCGACAATCTGATAGCCCATTCAAGGTAGTGGGGGTTATTCACTTTATCGGCATCGATAAAAATCAGGTCAAAAGGCGCATCAAGCGTGGGTAAGACCTCAAGCGCAACTCCCCTGTGCAACGTGACGCGTTCAGCCAGCCCCGCTTTATTGATGTTCTGGCTGGCCACTTCTGCATAATGCTCGTTGAATTCAATTGTCGTTATGCTTCCATGGGGAGGAAGAGCTTTGGCCATCCATATGGTGCTATACCCCCCAAGCGTGCCTATTTCAAGAACACGAACGGCACGTGACATTTGCATGAAAATAGCCAGCATTTTTCCCTGCAAAGAGGATACGTCATGTGTCGGCAAACCTTGAGCTGAGTTATTAGCGAGAGCGTATTTTAAATCTGAATCTTCAGGGGCTAGCTTTTCAGAAAACCATGCATCTACCTGGGCCCATTTATCGGAATCTTGTGAAGGGTAATCCGGAATACGCATATGAATTTACTCTCCTTAAAAAACTTCAGTAATGAGCCAGCCCGCCATCTACAGCATACTGGCTGCCGGTAACATAGGATGCGTCATCGGACAGCAGGAAAAGTGCAACTGCAGCGGCCTCTTCTGCTGTTCCGGTTCGGCCTAAAGGAACCTGGCTTACCACAAAATCTTCAAACTGCTGACGTGACTCTTCTGGCATAAAGTGCCTGAAGTTGGTTTCAATCGGACCCGGCACCAATGTGTTAGCGCGGATACCGTGTTCAGCCAGCGCTGATGCCCAGCTTTTGACCATAGCGATAATGGCACCTTTCGTCGCTGCATACAGACTTGTCATCGCCGCACCTTCATAGACAGAGGAGGAAGAAGTTACCAAAATGGACGCGCCTGAATTGAGCGATTCGGACAGGGCTGCCAGCTGTAGCATTGGGCCTCGCACATTAACGTTCATCATACGATTGAAAGAATCTGCCGTTACAGATTCCGGGGAGCCTACTTCAGCATAACCGCCATTTAGCCATAATCCATCAAGTGAACCCCAGTCGTTAATAGCCTCACCAAGCCCATGTATATCAGCTTCGCTTGCAGCATCGCTTTTCAGAATAAGCGAAGCTGCAGGAAGCAGACTGCGTGCACGCTCCAGTCTTTCTTCATTAAGACCGGTAAGGGCTACATGGCCACCTTCCGCGACAATACGCTGAGCGCCTGCCAGCCCCATGCCACTCGTGCCTCCAGTAATTAGTATCCGCTTGCCCTTAAATCTGCCCACGCTCACTCCCTTTCTCTGGTGGTGAAACCTGCATTTACCTTACGTAAATAAAACATGATTTGTCATCAGTTTCATCACGCAAAGATTGGCACAGCTGATAGCTGCTTGAATGTCTGGTTTTGGCACAAAGCGGACCGATACTTGCCAGTCCGTAGAGGGGGGCGGATCAGAATATCAGCGTGTCTCCGCACATGTAGGCAAGACTGCTGATGAAGGATGAAACGGGAAGTTTTTTCTTTAGCGGGAAGTTGATTAGCTTGATCCCATTAAGAAGGTGCACGTCGCAACGCCCTTCTGCTGTATGCAGAAACAGCTTATCTATGTGTCGGGCGGCGTAGTCACGGCATCGTTCACGGTTGCGCCTGTCGGCGAGGTTCAATGCGGCGATCCAATCTTTGGAACCTGCTACACCTCTGCTTCTGAGGGCGCGCAACTTCAGTTCACCCGCCCGTAGCTCTTTGCTCAGTTCCCGCACTTTCATTGCCAGCTCCGGAACGTCCGGAGCAATCTGGAGCGCGGCGATAAGCCGGTTGATGCTAAAGTTGAGTTCGACCAGACGGTTTTCTAGCCGACTGGCGGTGCCCACGACGGTTCCGTTTGCCTGCAGCATATCCATGCTGCACAGCAGGACATCCACTAGGGCAGCATCAACGTGATCACGGCGTATGGCCGGTTCGTTGCAGCGTTTCAGGCGCCTCATTGGACAGGCGTAATAGCCCCGGCCCTTTTTGTCGACGCTGGTCAAAATGATGGAGTGCCCGCACGTTCCGCAGTACATCAGCGATCTGAAAATATTAATGAGGTAAGGATTGTCGCTGACGCCAGGGTTACCGAATCGGGCGAGACGGACGCCCTGCACGTCGTGGAAGAGTTTGTCCGGAACCACCTGAGGAAAATACCCGCTGATTTCGCTTACTCCTTTTGCCATCGTCTGATAAGACGGAGTAAACGTGCCTGTCAGGGCCTTATTGCCAAGCAGACTTTCAATGGTGCTGGGATTCCATCGCCCGATTTCCCCCGTCAAGGTTGGAACGCCGCGTTCATTGAGCGTTTTCGTGATGCCATTGAGTGAGGAGCCTTTAAGCCTGAGCCTGAATATCACATTAATGGTTCTGGCATGTTCTTCAATCAGCTCAAACTTCTCACCGTCAGGCGAAACAGTCAGCCAGCGCGGGCAGCTGCGCGTAATGAGCTTTCCGGTTGCCGCCGCATCTTCCCGTTTTTTCTGCCAGGCCGCACGCATGCGTCGTGACTTCGTCTCGCTCTCTTCATTCGCACGTTGTGCGATGAGGATAGCTTTAATAAGGACATAGGGGTCATCAAGCGACTCGATGCTGTAGTGGGTATGATCGCACAGCGTGACTACTTCGACGCCGGACCGCAGGATGCTCTTCAGCCGCTCGGTGGCATCGCTGATTTTTTCACGTGAAAGCCTGTCCAGGCTCTCTACCAGAAGAACGGTTCCTGCAGCAATGTAGCCGTGCTCTACAGCGTCCAGAAAGTCGTAAAGCGCGCCGCGGGTGGCGTTCATACCGCTGTAAGCACTGAGACCCAGATCCTGGTAGGTTGTGTCATCGAGCTCATAATCCGGATGCTGGGACAGCCACTCAGAAATGAGTGCGTTCTGACGCCGCAGGGAGTCACCGTACTGCTGGGAAGCATTTGAAAATCTCACATAAGCTATGGCTTCTTTATCATGATGATCTCCTTCATATCGTGACAGCATGACACTTGTGTCGCTCAGGTTATGTGAAGGCAGGCACATCATCAGTTTTAATAGTCTGGCGTTTTTATCGTTAAGGATGGCCTTGCATGCGAGGACGGGACTTCTCTTTCTGTGCACGGCTTAAACAAAGCTGGTTCACGAAGGCGGTCGTCGACATTTATAAACGGGTTTCTAACATGTCAGTCAAGTCGATGGCGAGGTGGTTTCAGCCGCTGCATATTCCATTAGTCATGAGTCAACGCTTGCTATCTACAGTCGAATTACCCCAAACGGGATAACTTAATGCCGGCCTGGTGCTTAACCGCTGCGAAAAAATTGAATGGCATTATATTAATAAAAGGAATGATATGCGCCAGTGTCTGCTTTGAGCGAA
>NZ_VOQX01000017.1:0-76348 GCF_016643525.1 Pantoea sp. Morm
GCAGCTAATCGACTGGATCACATAGCATTTGGCGATGTTGTCATTATAATGTCGCCTGTTCATGCCTGCTCTGGTCGGCAAACCCGTTGTAATCAGGAAATTTCATGGAAAATCAACCTAAGTTGAACAGCAGTAAAGAAGTCATCGCCTTTCTGGCGCAGCGTTTTCCGCACTGCTTTAGCGCCGAAGGTGAAGCGCGTCCGCTCAAAATCGGTATCTTTCAGGATCTGGTGGAGCGCGTTCAGGGCGAAAACAGCCTGAGCAAGACGCAACTGCGTTCGGCCTTACGCCTTTATACCTCAAGCTGGCGTTATCTTTACGGCATTAAAGCCGGTGCCACCCGTGTCGATCTCGACGGCAACGCCTGTGGCGTGCTGGATGAGCAGCACGTAGAACATGCGCGCAAGCAGCTGGAAGAAGCCAAAGCGCGCGTGCAGGCGCAGCGCGAGCAGCAAAAAGCGAAAAAACGTGAAGCCGGTAAAGAGACCGCTGAGCGTCGTCCGCGCAAGCCTGCTGCCCGTAAAGCGGCGGAGGGTGACGCACCGCGTAAGCCACGTCCACAGGCACCGCGTGCTGCGGCCGGTGAGCGTCAGGCTGCTCCGCGTCCACCGCGGGCAAAACCCGTCACTGACACTTCAACGTTGCAAGCGGGTCAAAACATCAAAGTCAAAGCAGGCAAAAGTGCAATGGACGCTACCATCCTGGAAATTACCAAAGATGGCGTCCGGGTCCAGCTCGCTTCCGGCCTGGCAATGATTGTGCGCGCAGAACACTTGCAGTTCTGAAACGGAGGCCCGACCCTGGCATGAACAGCATTTTTAAGATCGGTATGATCGCGGGCCTGCTGCTGGCAGGCCCCACCTTTGGCGCGGACAACATTACCCGCGCCGACCAGATTCCCCAGTTACACGAAGAAGCACAGCATCCTACCGTCAGTGAACGCGTCACTTCGCGTTTCACCCGCTCCCACTATCGTCAGTTCGATCTGAATCAGGATTTTTCGGCGAAAATTTTTGACCGCTACCTGAATCTGCTCGATTACAGCCATAACGTGCTGCTGGCGTCGGACGTGGCACAATTCGCCGACAAAAAAACCACGCTCGGTGATGAGCTGCGCAGCGGCAAGCTGGATGTGTTTTACGATCTCTATAATCTGGCGCAGAAGCGCCGCTTCGAGCGCTATCAGTATGCGCTCAGCGTGCTGAACCGCCCGATGAACTTCACCGGCAATGACACCATCGATATCGATCGTGCCAAAGCACCGTGGCCGAAAAGCACGGATGAGCTAAACGCGCTGTGGGATGCCAAGGTGAAGTATGACGAGCTGAGCCTGAAGCTGGCCGGGAAAGATGATAAAGAGATTCGCGAGACGCTGACCAAGCGCTACAACTTTGCCATCCGTCGTCTGGCACAAAGCAACAGCGAAGATGTGTTCCAGCTGGCGATGACCGCGTTCGCGCATGAAATCGACCCGCATACGAACTATCTGTCGCCGCGCAACACCGAGCAGTTCAATACCGAAATGAGCCTGTCGCTGGAAGGTATCGGTGCCGTGCTGCAGATGGATGATGACTACACGGTGATCAACTCGATGGTGGCCGGTGGTCCGGCGGCCAAGAGCAAATCCATCAGCGTGGGCGACCGCATTGTGGGCGTCGGCCAGCCGGGCAAGCCAATGGAAGATGTGATTGGCTGGCGTCTGGATGATGTGGTGTCCAAAATCAAAGGGCCGAAGGGCAGCAAAGTGCGCCTCGAGATCCTGCCAGCCGGCAAGGGCACCAAAACCCGTACCGTGACGCTGACGCGTGAGAAAATCCGTCTGGAAGATCGTGCGGTGAAGGGCACTGTGCACAACGTCGGCAAAGAGAAAGTCGGCGTGCTGGATATCCCGGGCTTCTACGTTGGCCTGACCGATGATGTGAAAGTGCAGCTGCAGAAACTGCAGAAGCAGAACGTCGACAGTATCGTCATCGATCTGCGTACCAACGGCGGCGGCGCGCTGACCGAAGCGGTATCGCTCTCCGGCCTGTTTATTCCGAGTGGCCCGGTGGTGCAGGTGCGTGACAATAATGGTCGCGTGCGTGAGGACAGCGACAACGACGGCATCGTTTACTACAAAGGTCCGCTGGTGGTGCTGGTCGATCGCTTCAGCGCCTCGGCGTCGGAAATCTTTGCCGCGGCGATGCAGGATTACGGCCGCGCGCTGATTGTCGGCGAACCGACTTTCGGTAAGGGCACGGTGCAGCAGTATCGCTCACTCAACCGCATCTACGATCAGATGCTGCGTCCGGAATGGCCGGCGCTGGGCTCAGTCCAGTACACCATTCAGAAGTTCTACCGCATCAACGGCGGCAGTACTCAGCGGAAAGGCGTCACGCCAGACCTGCTGATGCCGACCGGTGTGGAAGCGGCAGAGACCGGCGAGAAATTTGAGGATAACGCGCTGCCGTGGGACAGCATCAACGCGGCGACCTACACCAAAACCGGCGATATCACGCCGCTGGTGCCGCAGCTGACCAAAGAGCACGCCGATCGCATCGCCAAAGATCGCGAGTTCCAGTACATCATGAAAGACATCGCGCGTTTCAACGCGATGAAGGACAAGCGTAACATCGTGTCGCTCAATCTGGCTCAGCGCGAGAAAGAGAACCACGAAGAAGATGCGCTGCGTCTGGAACGTATCAATGCGCGCTACCTGGCGGAAGGCAAAGCGCCGCTGAAGAGCCTGGACGATCTGCCGAAAGACTACAAAGAGCCGGATCCGTATCTGGATGAAACGGTGAAAATCGCTAACGATTTGGCCCAGCTGGAAAAAGATCAGCCAGCGCCGGCGGCAGCGAAGTAACCCTTCGGCCTGAAATCACAGCACCGCTGCGGCGGTGCTTTTTTTTGCCTTGAAATCACTGCCCGGCAGGCGGCAGCTGCTCACATTACCAAATGTAAAGTTATGTCTTTTTAGGCACTTAAAGATTAAGGTCGCTTGAAAAGCGCCACAATGGACATAGGATGTATATCCGCGCATGAGCGCGAGCACAACTGAGGAAGATTAACGTTTATGATGCGTATTGCGCTTTTCCTGGTCACCAACCTGGCGGTGATGTTGGTATTCGGACTGATTCTGAGTCTGACAGGAATCCAGTCAAGCAGTGTTCAGGGTCTGATGATTATGGCAGGTCTGTTTGGCTTTGGCGGTGCGTTTGTTTCACTGCTGATGTCCAAATGGATGGCGTTACGCTCGGTCGGCGGTGAAGTGATTGAACAACCCCGTAACGAGACGGAACGCTGGCTGATGGAAACCGTCGGCCGCCAGGCTCAGCAGGTCGGCATTGCGATGCCGCAGGTGGCGATTTACCACGCGCCCGATATCAACGCCTTTGCCACCGGCGCACGCCGTGACGCCTCGCTGGTGGCGGTCTCCACCGGTTTGCTGCAGAACATGAGCCGCGACGAAGCGGAGGCGGTGCTGGCGCACGAGATCGCCCACATCGCGAACGGTGACATGGTCACCATGACGCTGATTCAGGGTATCGTGAACACCTTCGTGATCTTCATTTCGCGTATCATTGCGCAGGTGGCGTCTGGCTTCCTGTCCGGCAACCGCGACGGTGAAGAGAGCAGCAACGGCAATCCGCTGGTCTATTTTGCCGTGGCGACGGTGCTGGAACTGGTGTTTGGTATTCTCGCCAGCATCATTACCATGTGGTTCTCGCGCCATCGCGAATTCCACGCCGACGCCGGTTCTGCGAAGCTGGTGGGTCGTGAAAAGATGATTGCCGCGCTGCAGCGCCTGAAAACCAGCTACGAACCGCAGGAACCCAGCAGCATGATGGCGTTCTGTATTAACGGTAAAGGTAAGTCGCTGAGCGAGCTGTTTATGTCGCACCCGCCGCTCGACAAGCGTATCGAAGCGCTGCGCAGCGGTGCCTACCTTAAGTAAGCCATATAGAAAATGAACAGGGCGCCTGCGGGCGCCCTTTTTTTTATGACTCTGCCGGCTGACGGCTTTGCGTCATGCGCAGCATACTGACGATCGCCGCCACGCTGGCAAAGGTCCCGGCCAGCAGCAGCGAGGCATGCGTGCCGCTGTCGTTGAACAGGTTAAACATCAGCGCCACCAGCGCGGCGCCGGTGCTTTGCCCGACCAGTCGCGCGGTGCCGAGCATGCCGCTGGCACCGCCACTGCGCTGGCGCGGAGCCGACGAGATGATGGTGTGATTGTTGGGTGACTGGAACAGCCCGAAGCCGGCACCGCACAGCATCATGCGCCAGATAATATCGGCATCCGTGGGTTGTGCAGGCAGCAGCGCCAGCAGAAACAGCCCGGCGGCAAACAGCGCCAGCCCCAGCCCACCCAGCAGCCCGGCATGAAACTTCTCGATCAGGCGGCCGGCAATCGGTGCCATCACCATGGTAGCCAGCGGCCACGGCGTCAGCAGCAGGCCGGTTGCGACCTCATCCCGGCCCAGTACGTTTTGCAGGAAAAACGGCAGCGACACCATCGCCAGCATTTGTGCACAGAACGAACAGATCGAAGTGCCGATCGACAACGAAAACACCGGAATGCGCAGCAAATCTACTGGCAGCAGCGGCACCAGCATCGCCAGCTGACGCCGTACAAACACCACGCCGATCAGCAGCAGCGCCAGCAGCATACCCGCAATCAGCCAGCCGTTTTCTCCCTGCGCGAAGCCGGTCAGCGCTGAAATCAGCAGGCCGAAAAACAGCGCATTCATGATGGCGCTCGGCACATCAAATTTCTGCTGCTTCGCTTTCTGCGTGTTATCCGGCAGGAAGCGCAGCGCCAGCCACAGCGCCACCACACCGAGTGGCACGTTGATCAGGAACAGCCATTTCCAGCTGGCGATGGAGAGAATCGCGGCCGCCACCGTGGGACCGGCGGCGCTGGAAACGGCCACGATCAGCGAGTTGATGGCCATGCCGCGTCCCAGGAAGCGCTGCGGGTAAATAATACGGATTAGCGCAGTGTTGACGCTCATCAGCGCCGCACCGCCGAAGCCCTGCAGCACGCGCGCCACGGTGAGCATATTCAGCGAAGAGGAAAGGGCGCAGAACAGCGAGGTGAATACAAACAGCACCAGCCCGACCTGATAGACGCGCCGGTAGCCGAACATATCGCCAAGAAACGACAGCGACAGCAGCGAAATCACGATAGCGATTTGATAGGCGTTGACGATCCAGATCGATTCCGCCGGGCTGGCGTTCAGCTCACGCGCAATGGTCGGCAGCGCCACGTTGGCAATCGCGCCGTCCAGCACCGCCATCATGATGCCAAGCGCAATGGTAATTATTGCGCCGTAGCGCTGTGGAACGGGTAATCCATCCTGAGACACGGTAGGAGACATAAACAGGGAGAAGTGAAGTAAGTGAATATCATCATGCTAATCAATTTTCTGCCTGAAATCACCGCATTAATGGACAAAAATTACAAGTGGATGTGTCGTTGCCGCCGTCCGGCTGTAACCTCTATACTGGCGTTTTTTGCAAAAGCGTTAAGGAAGTCCCGCATGGCGAGCCGCGATAACGATAAACAGCCGGATGCCGTATCATCAGTGATGAAAGTGTTTGGCATTCTGCAGGCGCTGGGCGAAGAGCGCGATCACGGCATCACCGAGCTTTCGCAGCGGGTTATGATGTCGAAAAGCACGGTCTACCGCTTTCTGCAGACCATGAAATCACTCGGCTACGTGGCGCAGGAGGGCGAGAGCGAAAAATATTCGCTGACGCTCAAACTGTTTGAACTTGGCGCGCACGCGCTGCAGAACGTGGATTTGATTCGCAGCGCCGATGTGGAGATGCGCGAACTGTCGCGCCAGACCAAAGAGACCATTCATCTCGGCGCGCTGGAAGAAGACAGCATCGTCTATATCCATAAGATTGACTCGCTGTATAACCTGCGCATGTATTCGCGCATCGGCCGGCGTAATCCGCTGCACAGTACCGCCATCGGCAAAGTGCTGCTGGCGTGGCGTGAGCGCGCGGAGGTGAACGACATTCTGCGTGAAGTGGAATTCCGTCGCAGCACCGCTAACACTATCGTCAGCGCGCAGGCGCTACTGCCGGTGCTGGATCAGGTCAGGCAACAGGGCTTTGGTGAGGATAATGAAGAGCAGGAAGCGGGGATTCGCTGTCTGGCAGTACCTGTGTTTGATCGCTTCGGCGTGGTGATTGCCGGCATGAGTCTCTCTTTTCCGACGGTGCGCTTCTCCGAACCGGCGAAAAAAGAGTATGTGGCGATGCTGCATCGTGCCGCGCGTAAGGTGTCGGAGCAAATGGGCTATTACGACTATCCGTTCTGAATCCTGCCGGGCTGACGTGCAGCCCGGCAGGCGGCTTAACTTAGTTGTCGACCACTTCGCCGCTTTTCTTCAGCAGTGGACAATCGGTAACGCCAACAATGCCGCTGTCGGTGTGCAGATACTGTGCGGTAATCATGCCGCGCGCGGTCAGGTAGCTGCACTGTAAGCCCAGCCCGGCTGCGTTTTTATTGCTGCCGGTTAACACGCCGTAGCCGGTAAACAGCATCGCCAGCCACAAGACAGCCAGCACCATCACCGCACGAATCAGTAGTTTCATTTTTATCTCCTTGTGTTACATAACGCAGCTGTTCCCGCATTGCTGCGAACTCTATAGTAGCAGCATGCCTCGCTTTTCTCGCCGGATCGATCAGAGATAACTGAAAGCGGCACGCAGGCGGGATAATCTGCTTTATCTCCGCCACCATATCTTTTCCGCACGCAACGAGTAGAATCAGCGGCGATGTACCTGAATGATGTTTGAGGATTGATGCAGTTATGAACGAATTAGCCGCCAGTACCGGTCCGCTGTTTAACTATGGCGTGCTGGCCATCATTGTGGTTGTGGCCTTTATTGCCTGGTTTTTTGTTAACCGGGCCAGCGTGCGCGCCAGTGAACAGCTTCAGCTGCTGGAAGCGCTGCTGGAAGAGCAAAAGAAACAGAACGCGCTGCTGCGCCGTATCGCTGAGGCGCAGCCGGTGGCCGAAAAAGCGCAGGATGAGCAGGATGCCGGGGATAAGCGCGACTTTATTCGCCTGATTCCGGAACGTTAAGCACACAACGGAGAGGCCATGGCCTGGCAAAATCCCTGGTATGACGCTTCGCTGGCCCATCATACGCCGCACGGCTTTCGTAACCCGGAAGAGGAGTTGCGTCAGCCTGGCGATCTACAGCGCTGGCGGCGCGAGCGTAAGCAGCAGAATCTGCCGCTGCCACCGCAGTCCGGCTATGCGGCCTTTACCGCCAGCTGGTGCCAGCAGGCCGACCTGAGCGGTGAAGATGACCGTGTCTGGTGGCTGGGCCATGCCGCGCTCCTGCTGCGTCTCAATCAGCGTTATATTTTGATCGACCCGGCGCTGTCGGCACGCGCCTCGCCGTTGCCGTTTGCCGGGCCGCAGCGTAAAACCCCGGCGCCGCTCAGCGTGGCGCAGCTGCCGCATCTTGATTATGTGCTGATCTCGCATAACCATTACGACCACCTTGATCGGCCTACAGTGAAACGCATCGCCCGCCGCTTTCCTGCCGCGCACTTTCTGGTGCCGCTGGGAATGGCCGACTGGTGTCGCCGCCGTGGCGTGCGCACCGTCACCGAACTGGACTGGTGGCAGCAGGTGCAACTGGACGACATCAGCTTCACAGCCGTTCCCGCGCGCCACTGGAGCATGCGCACCTTCTGGGATCGCAACCGGTCGCTGTGGTGCGGCTGGGTAGTGCGTAATGCGCAGCTCAATTTCTGGTTCTCCGGCGATAGCGGCTACAGCGATTATCTCTCTGCCATCGCACAGCGGCTGGGGCCGTTTAATCTGGCTGCGTTACCGATAGGTGCCTATGCACCAAAATGGTTCATGCGCGGCCAGCACATGGACCCGGATCAGGCGGTACAGCTCTGGCAGCAGATAGGGCGACCGCTGGCGATTCCCATTCACTGGGGCGTGTTTGAACTGGCGGACGAGTCGCTTGACGATCCGCCGACGGTGCTGGCGCAAGCATTGCTGCAGGCGGGCGAGGTCGATGCGCCTTTTGCCCCATGGCGAATTGGCGAGAGCCGCAGCCTGATGAATTACGATTAAGATTTATCCTAAGCCATTTTTGTTAAATGCCAGCGGCTTCCGCGCTTTTTAACATTTAATTGTTGGTTGTTTAGAAAAAAATGAGATAAATGCCAGCGTGCAGTCTGCTTATATTTGGGGCAACGGCGATTATATTTTCCTGATTTTGGTGCAAAACTATTTTTAACTTGTACTGCCAGCAATTTATTGTACAAGATTTGAGCGCTGCGCAGTTTATGTTGCTCATTGCACAACGGCCAGTGAAATAGCTTATCTGTGCCATATTAATGCAATATTTTTTGCCTAAACTTATTTGGTTTAAATGTGAAAAGGCAGCGTTTACCGCTGCGCTTGACGAAACGCGAGTCTGGCGCTAACTATACTGACGCATAGACTTTTTTTGCACACGCTGAGGCGTTGCTGTCAATAACGTTATCCACCTTTCGCTGCCGGTTTCAGGCAATTATGTGCGGCATGTCGATCACTGTTTAAAAATGGCTTGCCATTAATTAGCGGATATGTGATAACGAATCGTGGGTCAAACGAGGTACAGTTCTGTTTATGTATGGCATCTTCAGTAAAGAAGTTACGAGTAAAGACGTTGACGTTGAATACCGCTTCCTTGCCGAACCTTAAATTAGTGCCTCATTCAGTAATGTCTCTGGTTTCTCTGTAAGACTGCCTGCGGGCAATATAAACACTCTAAGGAATTTGCAAAAATGGCAAAGATTAAAGGTCAGGTTAAGTGGTTCAACGAGTCTAAAGGTTTTGGTTTTATTACTCCTGCTGACGGCAGCAAAGACGTGTTCGTTCACTTCTCTGCTATCCAGGGCAACGGTTTTAAAACCCTGGCCGAAGGTCAACAAGTTGAGTTTGAAATTCAGGACGGCCAGAAAGGCCCGGCAGCAGTTAACGTTACTGCTATCTGATTTCGCACTCAGGCTCGGTGTCATGCACCGCTGAATCGAATCTTAAAAGCCCTGCTCAATGAGCGGGGCTTTTCTTTATCCTTTCTGTTACCGGATGATCAGGGTAAACTGCGCCGCGAATCGCTAACCCGGAGTTATCTATGTCGTTGATTTGCCCACTTTGCCACCTCGCTTTGCACCTGCACGCCAGCAGTTATCGCTGTGCGTCCGGTCATCAGTTCGATCGGGCGAAAGAGGGGTACGTCAACCTGCTGCCGGTGCAGCACAAAGGTTCACGGGAACCGGGCGACAGCGCAGAGATGCTTCAGGCGCGCCGGGCCTTTCTGGATGCCGGACACTATCAGCCGCTGCGCGATCGGGTGGCGCAACGTCTGGCTCAGCCGCTCACGAACCGGCCCGCGCAGCTGCTGGATATCGGCTGTGGCGAAGGCTATTACACCGCCGCCCTGGCTGCCGCGTTGCCCGACAGCCATCTGTACGGTCTGGATGTGGCCAAAGCCGCGGTGCGCATGGCGGCAAAGCGCTATCGCGCGGTTAACTTTTGTGTCGCCTCCAGCCAGCGCCTGCCGTTTGCCGATGGTTCACTGGACGCCATCGTGCGCATTTACGCGCCCTGTAACGAGCAGGAGCTGAGCCGCGTTATCAGGCCCGGCGGCTATTTGCTGACGGTGACGCCGGGGCCGCACCATCTGCAGCAGTTTAAGGCGTTGATCTATCGCGAAGTGCAGTTGCATACGGCGGAAGAGAAAAACTATGCGGGATTTGAACAGATCGATCAGCAAAACCTTCACTACACGATGACACTGAACGGGGCGGAAGCGGTGAGCCTGCTGCAGATGACCCCCTTTGCCTGGCGTGCGCGTGAAGCGGTGTGGCAGCAGCTGGCCTCCAGCGCCAGCTTTAGCTGTGACGCGGATTTCACCCTGACGCTGTGGCAGCGCGTTTAACGCGCCTCCACCAGCGTATGATAGATTTTCTCCAGATCGTCGAGCTTTTTCACCGCTATCAGCAAGCGACGCTGCTCCAGCTGCATCACCAGAATGCCATCCTCTGACAGGTTCATACTCTGAATACGCCGGTAATCGATCCACACGCTGGCAAAAAACAGGCCGTCATTTTTCATCAGCAGCCGCGGGCTGCGGATCCAGAACAGCCAGATAGCCATAAAGCACAGCACCATCAGCAGGGTAGTGGTGAGCTGCGGGCCATGATGGCTGACGTTGTTCCACAGCAGAATCAGTAGCAGCACGATAAAGATGCCGCTGTCGATTTTATGGCGGCGGCGCAGGGTGACGCGCAGTCGGGTCGGTCCATTGCGGCGGGGCAGGATGACATCGTCGTAAATCGCAAACAGGGCGAGAGCGGCGATCAGCAGGGCAATCAGGGCGTCAGTCAGTGACATACAGGCTTCTTCCTCAACCGAAGTGACCTCAGCGTTGGCGCTCAGGTCACGCCGTTCAAAAAACGCCGGGAGTCTGACTCCCGGCGGTGAGATTACAGACCGAGCAGGCCGATCCAGTAACCAAAGATACCGATGGCAAAGAAGCCAACGATGATCCACAGCGCGTTAACTTTACGGCGCAGCAGCCACATACAGCCAAAGGTCAGCAGCAGTGGAATCAGGCCGGGCATCAGCTGGTCGAGAATCGACTGCACGGTGGTGACCGTGGTTTTGCCGGTCTGGTCGGTGATGCGGGATACCACCAGCGGCACGTTGACGTGCGTCCATTTGTTGACCAGCGCCCCCATGACAAACAGGCCGAGTATCGATGCCCCCTCGGTAAGTTTTTGCAGGAAGCCGCCGCCCATATCGCTGACGATATCCACCCCTTTGCGATAGCCATAAGCCACGCCGTAATAGCGGGTCAGCATGCGCGCAATGTTAAACAGGAAGAAGAACAGCAGCGGACCAAGCAGGCTGCCGCTCATCGCGATACCGGCACCCAGTGCGGCGAACACCGGACGCACGGTCCCCCAGAAAATCGGGTCGCCCACGCCAGCCAGCGGACCCATCAGACCCACTTTGATGCCGTTAATGGCACCGTCATCGATCGCCGCACCGTTGGCGCGCTGCTCTTCCATTGCCATGGTCACGCCGAGCACCGGCGCCGCCACGTAAGGATGGGTGTTGAAGAACTCAAGGTGACGCTTAATCGCCTGCTTGCGCTCGTCGTTGTTTTCCGGATACAGGCGACGGATCACCGGCACCATTGAGAAGCAGAAGCCCAGCGCCTGCATGCGTTCAAAGTTCCACGAACCCTGAAACAGGTTGGAGCGCAGGAACACACCGCGCACGTCACCGGGGGTGAGTTTCTTTGGAGTATTGGTTGTATCTACCATGATGTCACCTGTTCCTAGTCGAGTTCGTTGTCGAGGTCGTTGTTAGCCGGGCCCGCCGAGGCAGCGCCTGCGACGCGGTTGTATTTTGGCGCCAGCTGGATGTACAGCACCGCCATTACCACGCCAATCACGCCCAGCGCCACCAGGTTAAAGTTGGTGAACGCGGCGGTGACAAAGCCAAGATAGAAGAACGGCATCAGATAACCGGCACGCATCATGTTGATGACCATCGCGTAACCGACCACCACGATCATGCCGCCGGCGATGTTCAGACCATTGGTGACCACTTCCGGAATCGAACTCAGCAGGCTGTGTACCGCGCTGGTACCGACCGAGACCGCCACAATCAGCGCCGGGATAGCGATACGCATCGCCTGCAGCAGCAGGGCAGAGACGTGGATCCATGAAATCGCCGTCAGATTGCCTTTCTCCGCAGCTTTATCCGCGGCGTGCTGGAAGGCGACAGTGATGGTACGCACGATGATGGTCAGCACCTGACCAGCTGCGGCCAGCGGGATGGCCAGCGCAATACCGGCACCGACGCTTTGACCGCCGGCAATGACCAGAATGGTAGAGATGATGGAAGCCAGCGCCGCATCCGGTGCCACTGCCGCACCGATGTTCATCCAGCCCAGCGCGATCATCTCCAGCGTACCGCCAATGATGATGCCGGTTTTCATATCACCCAGCACTGCACCAATCAGGGTACAGGCCACCAGCGGCCGGTGGAACTGGAACTCATCGAGAATCGATCCCATCCCGGCAATACAGGCCACAATAAATATCAACACTATTTGTAGCGAGGTTATTTCCATTGCATTTTTCCTCAGCAAGATCAGAACTTTTTGCCCACGCGCGCAGGCACAGGCGAATCAGGCATTGACCTTCGCAATCAGGTCCATCATTTTCAATTTCGGGTCGTTGGAGACTTTACGCACTTCCAGTTCGATACCTCGCTCATTCAGCTTGCGGAAGGCAGCGATGTCCTTCTCATCCACCGACACCGCGTTATTAACCTGCGTTTTCCCCTGACGGAAGGCCATGCCGCCGATATTCACCGACTTGATATCCACGCCTTGCTCCACCACGCGCTCAACATCGGTCGGATTGGTAAACAGCAGCATCACGCGATCGGAACCGTACTTCGGGTTGTTCCACACGCGGATCATCTTGGCGATATCCACCACGTGGGCGGTCACGCCCGGCGGCGCCACCTGAGTCAGCAGGGTTTTGCGTACGTGATCGTTAGCCACTTCATCACTGACGACGATGATGCGCGTCACGTTGGTCTCTTTGGTCCAGCGCGTGGCCACCTGGCCATGGATCAGACGGTCATCGATACGTGCCAGGCCAATTTTCATGTGCTCGCCCGGTGCCAGCGGTTTCTGCGGCTGGGCAGGAGCTTTCGGGGCCGGCGCTGCCGCTGCCGGCGCGGCGGATTCGGTTTTGAGTGCTTTCACCCCCTCGCGGCCGGCCTCGACGGCGATATGGATCAGCTCTTCCAGCGATGGATCGTCATCGCGCCCCATCAGGGTTTCCACCAGCATGGGAATGTTGACCCCGGCAATAACGTCATAGCCCGGTTTGTCCACTACGATGCGGCTGGCGGCGTTAAACGGGCTGCCGCCCCAGGTGTCCACCAGAAACAGCACGCCTTTCGACGTGTCGAGTCGGGCGAGCTGTGCCTGATATTTTTCGATTAGCGTTTCTGCATTTTCGCCGGGAACGAAATCAATCCATCCGACATTTTCCTGCTCGCCCAACAGCATTTCTGCTGTTTTCAGCAGCTGTTCTGCCGCCCAGCCATGTGTACCAATTACAAGCGCAATGGTCACTTGCTACCTCCGTTCGCATGAGAGTTCCCGACCATGGCCGGGAATCATTGAGAATTACCGTTGTTATTTTCTGTGGATCGCCCGGGACTAAATTGAAGAAAGTCATCAGGAAAAGGCCCAAAACATTCCGCGATATATCAGTAAGGTCGCGATTTATTTTAGTGAGCGTAAAAATAAAATTTGTGACGTTGCTCTGCTATTCAGAGCGTACCGGCGGCAACGGGCATTTTTATGGCAGTTTCTTGCGCTGGCGCAGTTATTTGTAAATGTAAGAAAATTTTTTGACGTTGTTGATGTAACTGATACATTAGCTTTCTGTTTATTACTCAGGAGTACCGGGCTTTAGCTCACCTATATGGACCGTCACCGACGTCGCTTCACTTGTTCCCCGCGCTGCTCAGCGCGCACCCTGACACCTGCCGGTGTTGCCTCATCCGTTAACGCTCTCCCGTCTCGCCTTCCGGCGCAGGCTCAGTCGCGTTCGCCCTTACGTTTAGCAAGGAGTCATTGATGGAATTTATCTTCGACCCCTCAATCTGGGCGGGTTTACTGACGCTGATCGTGCTGGAGATTGTGCTCGGCATCGACAACCTGGTGTTTATCGCCATTCTTGCCGACAAGCTGCCACCGAAACAGCGCGATAAAGCGCGCCTGATTGGTCTGTCGCTGGCGCTGGTGATGCGCCTCGGCCTGCTGTCGCTGATCTCCTGGATGGTGACGCTGACGCGACCCCTATTCAGCGTAGGCGATTTCAGCTTTTCCGGACGAGATTTAATTCTGTTGATTGGTGGTTTGTTCCTGTTGTTTAAGGCCACCATGGAACTGCACGAACGGCTGGAAAACCGCGGCATGGAGCATCAGGGCAATAAAGCCTATGCCAGCTTCTGGGCGGTCGTGACGCAGATTGTGGTGCTGGACGCGGTGTTCTCCCTGGATGCGGTGATTACCGCCGTCGGTATGGTGAACCATCTGCCAGTGATGATGACGGCGGTGGTGATTGCCATGGGCGTGATGCTGCTGGCCTCAAAACCGCTGACCCGCTTCGTTAACGCGCACCCAACGGTGGTGGTGCTGTGTCTGAGCTTCCTGCTGATGATCGGTCTGTCGCTGGTGGCGGAAGGCTTTGGTTTCCATATTCCGAAAGGTTATCTGTACGCGGCGATTGGCTTCTCGATTCTGATTGAGCTGTTCAACCAGATTGCGCGCCGGAACTTTATCCGTCATCAGGCGCACCGTCCGATGCGTGAACGTACCGCCGAAGCGATTCTGCGTCTGATGGGCGGGCGCCAGCGTAACCAGCCGGCGCATACCGAAGAAGCGTCACTGACGGAAGCGATGCCGCAGGAAGCGTTTAAAGACGAAGAGCGTTACATGATTAACGGCGTACTGACGCTGTCACAGCGTTCGATTCGCAGCATCATGACGCCGCGCGGCGATATCTCGTGGGTTGACGTCTCGCGTCCGCTGGATGAGATCCGCATTCAGCTGCTGGATACGCCTCACAGTCTGTTCCCGGTGTGTCGCGGCGAGCTGGATGAGATCATCGGTGTGGTGCGCGCGAAAGAGCTGCTGGTGGCGCTGGAGCACGGTATGGATGTCGCGACCTTCGCGGCCAACACGCCGCCGATTGTGGTGCCGGAAACACTGGATCCGATCAACCTGCTGGGCGTATTGCGTCGCGCTAAAGGGAGCTTCGTCATCGTTACCAACGAATTTGGCGTGGTGCAGGGCCTGATTACGCCGCTGGACGTGCTGGAAGCGATTGCCGGTGAGTTCCCGGACGAAGACGAAACGCCGGATGTGGTGGCGGATGGCGACGGCTGGCTGGTGAAGGGCGGTACCGATCTGCACTCGCTGCAGCAGCTGCTCGACCACCATGAGCTGGTCGATCCGGATGAAGATCACGCGTCGCTGGCCGGCCTGTTGATTGAGCAGAAGGGACAGCTGCCGCTGCCGGGCGAGATTATCGATTTGCCACCGCTGCACTTCCAGATTATCGAAGCCACGGATTACCGTATCGATCTGGTGCGCGTCACCAAAGACAAGCCGCACCATGACGAGGAAGAGGGCGACGCCTGATGTCGTCCGGCATCAGGCGCCCAGCTGCGCCTGATGCTGCGCCAGCCATTGCGGGAAGTCCTCAATCGGCATCGGGCGCGCATAGTAGTAACCCTGCAGATGATCCACGCCGCGCTCGCGCAGATAATGCGCCTGCTCGGCGGTTTCCACGCCCTCCGCGACCAGCGCAATATTTAGCCGCTGCGCCAGTGAAATCACCATATCCGTTACCGTGGCGTTGATCGCGTCAGTGCCAATCGCGGCGGTAAAGATTTTATCGATTTTCAGCACGTCCGGCTTCAGATCTTTCAGATAGGCCAGCGAACTGTGGCCGGTACCGAAATCGTCAATCGCCAGCCGCACGCCAATTTCATGCAGCTGCGCCACGACCGTCTGGTCGATGACCGGCAGCGCATCGCGCTCGGTCAGCTCCACCACCAGTTTCGGCAGGGGATTGGCGGGCCACCAGTAGCGCTGTAAATCCTCAACAATCAGGCGATCGCGGAAGTGGCTGGCCGCGACGTTAATCGCGATATGGAAAGCCGGGCACTGTGGCAGATTAGGCAACTCCGCGACGACTCTGGCAATCACAAAGCGCGTCAGCGGTGCAATCAGGTTCTGGCGTTCGGCCAGCGGAATAAATACGTCCGGGGCAATCCAGCCCTGACGCGGATTGTGCCAGCGCAGCAGCAGCTCGATACCATCGCAGTCGCCGCTGCGGGCATTGATCAGCGGCTGGCAGTAGACCATAAATTCGTTAGCGGTGATGCCATAGCTGATTTGCCAGCTCAGGCTCATGCGATTGGCGGTGGCCAGCCAGACGATGTAGCCCAGCAGCAGGCTCAGCAGTACCGCCAGCGGCAGCTGAGACGGCAGGGTATTGAGCGCCAGTCGCGCCGGGGACGGGCCGTACAGCGTAATGCTGTAGGGATAACGCAGCGAGGCCTGATCGTATGCCACTTCGTCATCGGACGGCACGGTATGCTCGATCAGCGGATTACCGTACTCGAGGCTCTGTCCGCCTACGTTAAAGATCGCGCGCTCCACCCACGGCAGCTGCGGCTCCAGCAGATAGTTGGTCATCAGTTCAATGTTGATGATCTGCAGCAGGCCGTCCTGGTTATCCAGCGACTTTGGCGTCCACAGCAGCAGCACCGGTGAACCTTTAAGCAGGTAGTCGTCGGTAGACAGCATCATGCGCTGGTTGTTGATCGCCAGCTCGGGATAGGTCTGGCTGAACGAGATGTGACGCGGGCCATAAATACTCGAACAGTAGATGGTATCGTCCTGCACCAGCAGCACGGTACGCACGGTTTGCAGCGCGGCGATCTTCTCAATCAGCGGATAGCGCACCTGCGTGCAGGGCACGCCCACCAGCCCCAGCGTGTTGTTGGCGGAGACGTCCAGCGGCGAAAACATGCGGTCAAAGCGCTCAATCGCGCGGGTGGCAAAGTTAAGGGACTGCTGCTCAATGCGTGACTTCTCTTCGATGTAGCGAAAAGTCAGCGTAAGAATGAGAACCAGCGACGCGATCACCAACGCAATAAGCAGGCGCTTACGGCGAAATTGACCCACAAATTGCTGGGGAAGGAGCATCAGTAACCACCTTGCTAAGACAAAGAATGAGGCCAAATTAACGTGAAGGTTATCGGCATGGCGGCGGCCAAATTTAGCGCGGCTGGAGAAAAAAAGCGGCACTAAAAAATCGCGCGACCGGTAGAGGTCGCGCGCAAAAATAATGTATCTGGTTTGATAACGCGGAGGTAGAGGCCATTGCAGAAATAATGGCCGATCGCTGCAATTGTCAGCAGCGAAACGCGACGTTGCCGGTCAGTCGCACTGCACCTTGATCGCCAGACCGCCACGCGAGGTCTCACGATATTTAGCGTTCATATCTTTGCCGGTCTCGTACATCGTCTCGATCACCTTATCCAGCGATACGCGCGGCTCGCTGGTGCGGCGCAGCGCCATCCGCGCGGCGTTGATCGCTTTCACCGAAGCAATGGCGTTGCGTTCAATGCACGGCACCTGTACCTGACCAGCGACCGGATCGCAGGTCAGTCCGAGGTTGTGTTCCATGCCGATTTCAGCGGCAACACACACCTGCTCCGGGCTGGCTCCCAGTAATTCAGCAAGGCCGGCGGCGGCCATTGAGCAGGCCACGCCCACTTCACCCTGGCAGCCGACTTCGGCACCGGAAATCGAAGCGTTCATTTTATACAACACGCCAATCGCGCCCGAGGCGAGGAAGTAGCGGATAAAAATATCCGGCGTGACCGTTTCGATGAAGTGATCGTAATACGCCAGCACCGCCGGCACGATGCCGCAGGCACCGTTGGTCGGTGCGGTGACCACACGACCACCGGCCGCATTCTCTTCATTCACCGCCAGCGCAAACATATTGACCCAGTCGATGACATTCATCGGATCGTTGGAGTGTTTGGTCGAGGAGACCAGCAGACGTCGCAGCGACGCCGCCCGGCGCGGCACGCGCAGCGGGCCCGGCAGCACACCTTCGGTATTCAGGCCACGATCGATACACGCCTGCATGGTTTGCCAGATGTTGCCAAAATAGGCGTAAATCTCGTCCCGGCTGTGCAGCGCCAGCTCGTTCTTCATCACCAGCCCGGAAAGCGACATGCCGGTATCGCGGCAGTGGCTGAGCAACTCTTTGGCTGAATGGAACGGGTAGGGTACAGCGACCTCATCCAGCACTGACTGACCAAAGTGCGCTTCGTCGACAATAAAGCCACCGCCAATCGAGTAATAGGTTTTGCGCTCAAGCAGCCGATCGCCGGCAAAAGCGTACAGGGTCATGCCGTTTTCATGCAGCGACAGGTTTTCGCTGCGAAAGACCATGCCGCCGTCACGCGGGAAGTCGACCTCGCGCGCGCCCTGTGCCAGCAGCAGCCGCTCACGCGTTTCGACATCTTTGATAAACGCCGGAATGCTGTCGATGTCGACGCTGGCAGGCTCAAAGCCGGCCAGACCCATAATGATGGCAATGTCGGTGTGGTGTCCTTTACCGGTGAGCGACAGTGAGCCGTAGACGTCCACCGCCACGCGCGTCACGTCCTGCAGCTTGCCCTGCTCGATCAGCAGATCAACAAACTGCTTGCCCGCTTTCATCGGGCCAACGGTATGCGAACTGGACGGGCCGATACCCACTTTGAACATGTCAAAAACACTTATCACCGGTGACGCTCCTCACAAATCTTCTTTTCTACGGCGCAGGCCGTTAATGCGGCTAATAGTAATCGCCAGCGGGCGGCAGCGAGCAGCTTTTCGCATGAAATAAACTAATTATAAACCACAGAAATAGTTATCCGTATCCCCGGATGTGAACGGGATCAATTTTTCGGCCAGGGTGAAACGGGACGGGGGATCAGGGCAGGGCGATCTGCTGGCCGAGCGCGCGCAGGATACCGGCGGTCATGCCCCAGATAAAATAATCTTCATACCACGACAGCCACACCTGATGCTGACGATGACCGTGGCGCAGCGTCAGTCCGCTGTAGCGCCCCAGCCGCAGCGCCTCAGCGAGCGGCATGGAAAACGCGCTTTCAACTTCATCCGGGTTGAGCCGCAGCGGCAGGTGCGGCGGAATGATGCCGACAACGGGCGTGACGGCGAAACCGGTACTGCTGGTGACCGGCGGTAACACGCCGACCACCCGCACCTGCTGCGGTGCGATGCCCACTTCTTCCTGTGCTTCACGCAGCGCGGTGGCGATCAGCGAATCGTCAGTGGCATCCATCATGCCGCCGGGGAACGCCACCTGCCCGGCGTGTTTGCGCAGCAGCGCGGAGCGGCGGGTCAGCAGCAGTTCGGGCTGGTCGCCATCAATCACCGGTACCAGCACCGCGGCACGGCGTCCGCTGATCACGCTGTGCGCGGTCGCCAGCGGTGGCTGCAACACAAAGCGACTGAGAAACTGCGCCAGCGTCAGCTCCATATCACGCCTCATCACGCAGACAGGGCAGAATACGGTTGAGCTTGTGCAGCGTCTCCTGATATTCCGCCTCAGCATCGCTGTCAGCCACCAGGCCGCCGCCCGCCGCGCAGTACAGTTGCTGGTTTTCGGCAATCAGCGTGCGGATGGTAATGCTGCTGTCCATACGCCCACACAGGCTGATGTAGCCGATACTGCCGCACCACGCATTGCGCCGCTGCGGTTCGAGTTCCTCGATGATCTCCATGGCGCGGATCTTGGGCGCGCCGGTAATGGAGCCGCCGGGGAAACAGGCGCGCAGCAAATCGGTAGCGGAGAGCGCGTCCGGCAGTCTGGCTCGCACCGTGCTCACCAGGTGATGCACCGCCGGGAACGGCTCCACTACGAACAGCTCCGGCACGCTGACGCTGCCCGGCTCGGCGACGCGGCCAATATCATTACGCAGCAGGTCCACAATCATCAGGTTTTCCGCCCGATCTTTTTCGGCGCTGGCCAGTTTCTCCGCCTGCAGCCGATCGGCCTGCGGATCGGCCAGGCGCGGCAGCGTGCCTTTAATCGGGCGGGTTTCAATCTGCTGTTGCTGCAGCGAGAGAAAACGCTCGGGCGACAAGCTCAGCACGGCACTGTGCGGCAGACGAATGAAGGCACTGAACGGCGCGCGGTTGGCGCGGTTGAGACGTAAAAACGCCTGCCACTCATCGCCGCGATAGCTGGCCTGGAAACGCTGCGCCAGATTAACCTGGTAGCAATCACCCGCCTGAATGTAGGCCTGCACCGCCTGGAAACGCGCGGCGTACTGCGCATAGCTCATATTGGCCTGCCAGTCGCTGGTCAGGGCAAAAGGTTTGGGCTGCGGCACCGCCAGCGCCTGTAGCCACTGCCAGCGCTGCTCCGCGTCGTGCAGGGCAATCAGCGTCAGCGTCTGGCGATGATGATCGGCAATCAGCGCCCAGTCATAAATGCCGACCGCCATATCCGGCGTGTGTAAATCCTGCTGCGCCCGCTGCGGCAGCGTTTCGAAACGGCGACCGAGGTCATAACCAAACAGACCCAGCGCGCCGCCCTGAAACGGCAGATTTGCATCAAACGCCGGCCGGATGCCCAGCGCGTCCAGCTGCTGCTGCACCAGCTGCAGCGGATCGGCGTTAGAGTGGCTGATGCCGGTGCCGTCGTCGATGGCGGTGCTGTCACCGCGCGTCGTCAGGGTCACCCGCGGGTCGGCGGTGAAAATATCGAAACGGTTATCCGCGTGCTCGGCGTGACCAGAGGTCAGCAGCATCGCCCACGGGCGGTGCGCCAGCGTGGAAAAACGGTGTAAAAGTATATCGGGCGTATACTGTAGCGAGAGGGTTTTCACGTTCGTTTGGCTAAATCAGTTCAGCAGGCAGGCGCGTAGCCTGGCATATTTTTTTGCTGCTGGCACCTGTTTGTTCGGCGTGGAATAATGCGTCCCCCCATTACAGGAGTGCATCATGTTTTCAGGTCTTCCGGCTTTATCACACGAACAGCAGCAGCAGGCAGTGGAACGTATTCAGGAACTGATGGCCGGCGGCATGTCCAGCGGACAGGCGATTGCGCAGGTGGCGCAGGAAATTCGCCAGAACCATCAGGGCGAAGCGATTCGGGCGCGCTTCGAAGAGGACGAATAGCGCCCGGCGAGCGTTATAACGCGGCGATGATTTTGATTTCCACTTTGTAGCGCGGATTCATCAGGCCGGCCTGCACCGTGCAGCGTACCGGCGCATTACCCGGCGAGACCCACGCATCCCAGGCGCGGTTCATCGCGGCAAAGTCATCTTTATCTACCAGAAAAATGGTGGCGTCGAGAATTTTGCTTTTATCCGAACCCACGCGCGTCAGGATGCGGTCAATCACCGCCAGCGCGTTGGCGGTCTGCGCTTCCGCATCGTCATCCAGATTCTCCGGCACGCTGGTGTAATACACGGTCTGGTCATGTACAACCGCTTCGGACATGCGGTGCTCGGCATCAATACGCGTAATGGTCATGCTGTTCTCCTTTATTTTTGCTGCGTTAGCCTGCCATATCCCATGGCCGGCTGTCATCTGTTGTGGTCGCCTGCGGTGAATCCTGACATAATTACAGTAGTTTTAAGAGCAATCGGTGAGGATGTGTGGCAGACGATTTTGCAGCGGATGGCGCGTTAGCGCAGGCAATTCCCGGCTTTAAGCCGCGTGCGGCACAGCGCGAAATGGCGCAGGCAGTGAGCGAAGCGGTGCAGCAGGCGGGCGAGCTGGTGGTCGAGGCCGGCACCGGCACCGGTAAAACTTATGCGTATCTGGCACCGGCGTTGCGGGCGAAGAAAAAAGTCATTGTATCGACCGGTTCCAAAGCGTTGCAGGATCAGCTCTACAACCGCGATCTGCCGACCATTGCCCGCGCCCTGGCGTTCAGCGGCAAAACCGCGCTGCTGAAAGGGCGCTCCAACTATCTGTGCCTGGAACGGCTGGAGCAGCAAAATCAGACCGGCGGCGATCTCAGCGTGCAGGCGCTCGGCGATCTGATTAACGTGCGCAGCTGGTCATCGGAGACCGTTGATGGCGACGTCAGCAGCTGCGCTGGCGTCGCGGAAGACAGCCCGATCTGGCCTTACGTCACCAGCACCAACGATAACTGCCTCGGCAGCGATTGCCCGCTGTATAAAGATTGCTTCGTGGTGAAGGCGCGCAAAAAAGCGATGGATGCGGATGTGGTGGTGGTGAACCATCACCTGTTTCTCGCTGACCTGGTGGTCAAAGAGGGGGGATTTGGCGAGCTGATCCCGGAAGCTGACGTGATGATCTTCGATGAAGCGCACCAGCTGCCGGATATAGCCAGCCAGTATTTTGGCCAGCAGCTGTCGAGCCGGCAACTGCAGGATCTCGCCAAAGACATTATCCTTTCCTACCGCACCGAGGTGCGCGATGTGCAGCAGCTGCAGAAATCCGCCGACCGGCTGGCGCAGTGCGCACAGGATTTCCGCCTGACGCTGGGCGAGCCCGGTTTTCGCGGCAATCTGCGTGACCTGCTGAGCGACAACAACATCATGCGCATGTTTACGCTGCTGGATGATGCGCTCGAGCTGTGTTACGACGTGATTAAGCTGTCGCTGGGCCGTTCCGCGCTGCTGGACGCTGCCTTCGAGCGTGCCGCGCTGTATCGCACCCGGCTCAAGCGTTTACGTGCGATTGATGAACCGGGCTTTAGCTACTGGTACGAATGCAGCAGCCGGCACTTTACGCTGGCGCTGACGCCGCTGTCGGTTGCGGAGCGCTTCCGCGAAGTGATGGACGGACGCAAAGCGGCGTGGGTATTTACCTCGGCGACGCTGGCGGTCAACGAACAGATGAGCCACTTCGCCAGCCGGCTCGGCGTGGATAATGCCCGCACCCTGATCCTCGAAAGTCCGTTTGATTATGCGCAGCAGGCCTTGCTGTGCGTGCCGCGCAACATGCCGGAACCCAACTATCCTGGCGGTGCGCGTCAGCTGGCACGCATGATGAAACCGCTGATTGAAGCCAACAAAGGGCGCTGTTTCTTCCTGTGCACCTCGCACAAAATGATGCGCGAGCTGGCAGCGGAGTTCCGCGCCTCCATGACCTTACCGGTGCTGTTGCAGGGCGAAACCAGCAAAGGCCAGCTGCTCAAACAGTTTCTTGACGCCGGCAATGCACTGCTGGTGGCCACCAGCAGCTTCTGGGAAGGCGTTGACGTGCGCGGTGATGCGCTGTCGCTGGTGATCATCGACAAGCTGCCGTTTACCTCGCCGGAAGATCCGCTGCTGAAGGCGCGCATGGAGGATTGCCGTCTGCGCGGCGGCGATCCGTTCAACGATGTGCAGCTGCCGGACGCGGTGATCACCCTCAAGCAGGGCGTGGGCCGTCTGATTCGCGATACCGACGATCGCGGCGTGCTGGTGATTTGTGACCAGCGGCTGGTGTCGCGTCCGTATGGCGGACTGTTCCTTAATAGCCTGCCGCCGACACCGCGCACCCGCGATTTACAACGTGCGATTGACTTTGTGCGTCCGCCAGAGCAGCACTAATTTGTGCCAGGCTGTGGTAAGATGCGCGCCATTTTGATTCTCTGAGGTTGTTATGTCCGCCCGAATTTTAGCCCTGGACACCGCGACAGAAGCCTGTTCTGCCGCGCTGCTGAATCAGCAGCAGATCGATGCCCGCTTCGAAATCGCGCCCCGCGATCATACTCAACGTATTTTGCCGCTGGTGCAGGAATTGCTGCAGGCGCAGTCGCTGGCGCTGGACGCGCTGGACGCGCTGGCGTTTGGCCGCGGGCCCGGCAGTTTTACCGGCGTGCGCATCGGCATTGGCATCGCGCAGGGCCTGGCGCTGGGCGCAAATCTGCCGATGATTGGCGTATCCTCGCTGGCAACCATGGCGCAGGGTGCCTGGCGTTTGACCGGGGCAACGCGCGTGCTGGCGGCGATTGATGCGCGCATGGGTGAAGTCTACTGGGCAGAGTATCAGCGTAATGAGCAGGGCGCGTGGCAGGGCGCTGAGAGCGAAGCCGTACTGAAGCCGGAAGCGGCACAGGCGCGCATCGCGCAGCTGAGCGGCGAGTGGGCCACCGTCGGCACCGGCTGGCAGGCTTATCCGCAGCTGCTGGCTGGCGCGACCGGGGCACAACTGCTGACCACCACGGTCACGCTGCCTGCCGCAGAAGATATGCTGCCGCTGGCGCTCAGCGCCTGGCAGCGCGGCGATAGCGTGGCGGTGGAAAATGCTGAGCCGGTTTATCTGCGCAATGAAGTGGCATGGAAAAAATTGCCGGGACGCTAGGCGCCCACGCAACTTATTTTTGCGCCTTCAGTCTAACGGAGAAATAACAGGAGAAGTGCTATGCCAATTAGTCGTAAAGGGATGTCTGGCGCTCTGTTAGCCTGTGCGCTGTTGCTCAGCGGCTGCGTGTCGGTGCCGGATGCCATTAAAGGGAGTTCTCAGCTTCCACAGCAGGATTTATTACGCGTGATGAATGCGCCGCAGCTGTATGTCGGCCAGGAGTCGCGCTTCGGCGGCAAAGTCGTGAAGGTGACCAACCTTAACGGCCTGACCCGGCTGGAAATTGCCACTCAGCCGCTGGATGACAGCGCGCGACCGCGCCTCGGTGCTGCCTCAATTGGCCGCATTTATGCTGACATTCATGGTTTTGTTGATCCGATCGACGTCAATAATCAGTACGTCACGGTGCTGGGCAATATCAAAGGCACCGAGAAAGGGGAAATTGGCAAAGCCAGTTACAACTTTGTGGTGATTGATGTGCGCGGTTATCAGCGCTGGCATTTGACTCAGCAGGTGATGACGCCGCCGCAGCCGATCGATCCGTGGATTTGGTACGGGCCGACGCGTCGCCATCCCGGCTATTGGGGGCCTAACCCCTACTGGGGCATGAATACCGGCGGTCCGGCGCAGGTCGAGACCATTCTTACCGAATAGCGCTAAACAGGTTTTTTTACGGCCCGGTCGCGGTGCTCGCGAACGGGCCTTTTTATTGGGCGCGCAACCGATGCGCGAAATTTAGTGATGCGCCTCGCAACCTGAAAATGCCGGAACAGGCAAACTGGTACAATCAGTTAAAATATTGTTAACAACACTGATTGCAGAGGCAGCGATGGCTACGCAACAAGAATATCGGGGTGAATCTTTGAACAAGGTTTGGCTGAAACGCTATCCGCCAGATGTACCAGCGGAAATTAACGCAGACCGTTATCCCTCTTTGGTCGATCTTTTCGAACACGCAGCGCAACGTTATGCCGATCAGGTGGCTTTCATTAACATGGGCCAGCCAATGACTTACCGCCAGCTGGAGCAGCAGAGCCGTGCTTTTGCGGCCTGGCTGCAACAGGGATTAGGCTTGCAGCAGGGCGATCGCGTCGCGCTGATGATGCCGAATCTGCTGCAGTATCCCGTGGCGCTGTTTGGCGTGCTGCGTGCCGGTATGGTGGTGGTGAATGTTAACCCGTTGTACACGCCGCGCGAGCTGAAGCACCAGCTTAACGACAGCGGTGCCAGTGCGATTGTCATTGTCTCCAACTTCGCCCATACGCTGGAAAAAGTGGTCGCGGAAACCCCGGTTAAGCACGTGATGCTGACGCGCATGGGCGATCAGCTGGCGCCGGTAAAAGCCACGCTGGTGAACTTCGTCGTTAAATATGTGAAAAAGCTGGTACCGAAATACCATCTGCCAGGGGCGGTACCGTTTCGTCATGCGCTGCAGCAGGGCGAGCAGATGAGCTATCATCGTCCTGTGATCAATAATCAGGATCTGGCATTTCTGCAGTACACCGGTGGCACTACCGGCGTGGCGAAAGGCGCCATGCTGACCCACGGCAACATGCAGGCTAATCTGGAGCAGACCAAAGCCACCTACGGTAAACTGCTGCGCGCCGGACAGGAGCAGGTGGTAACCGCGCTGCCGCTTTATCACATCTTTGCCCTGACGGTGAATTGTCTGCTGTTCCTCGACCTGGGCGGCACCAACCTGCTGATTACCAACCCGCGCGATATTCCCGGCTTCGTTAAAGAGCTGAGTAAATTTCCCTTTACCGCCATCACCGGTGTTAATACGTTGTTCAACGCCCTGCTGAACGATGCCAATTTTAACCAGCTGGACTTCTCCACACTGCGTCTGTCTGCCGGTGGCGGCATGGCGGTGCAGAAAGCGGTGGCCGAGCGCTGGGAGAAACTCACCGGGCACTATCTGCTGGAGGGCTACGGACTCACCGAATGCTCACCGCTGGTGTCGGTTAATCCGTATGATATTACCTGCCACACCGGCAGCATCGGTTTGCCGGTTCCGTCCACCGACGTGCGTATTGTCGATGATGAAGATCGCGACGTACCGCCAGGCGAACCGGGTGAACTTTGCATTCGCGGGCCGCAGGTCATGATTGGCTACTGGCAGCGACCGGATGCCAGCGAGGAAGTGCTGAAAAATGGCTGGCTGCACACCGGTGATATTGTTACCGTGGACGCGGAAGGGTTTATCCGCATCGTCGATCGTAAAAAAGACATGATTCTGGTGTCCGGCTTTAACGTGTATCCTAACGAAATCGAAGATGTGCTGATGCAGCACGCCAAGGTGCGCGAAGCGGCGGCGATTGGCGTGCCGAGCGATCTCTCCGGCGAAGCGGTGAAAGTGTGCATCGTGAAAAAAGATCCGTCACTGACGAAAGAGGAAGTGCTGGATCATTGTCGCCGTCAGCTCACCGGTTATAAAGTGCCGAAGATTATCGAGTTTCGTGATGAGCTGCCGAAGACCAACGTCGGTAAAATTTTACGTCGCGAATTGCGCGATGAGGCGAAGCGCGAAGCGTAGTACTGGCTTCCGCTGAATGCTCAGGTTAACGCCGGCACCGTCCGGCGTTTTTATTGCTTTTAACATGGAGCGCTGTGCGAGGTTTGTCGCAGCGAGAAAGACAACGTGAATTACACCCTGATCGACCACAATGACCAGCTGGCCGCCGTATGCCAGCAGGCCCGCCAGCATCGCGCCGTGGCGCTGGATACCGAATTCGTGCGCACCCGCACGTACTATCCGCAGCTTGGCCTGATCCAGCTCTTCGATGGCGAGCAACTGGTTCTGATCGATCCGTTAACCATCAGCGACTGGGCACCGTTTGTTGCGCTGCTGCAGGATCGTCAGCTGACCAAGTTCCTGCACGCCGGCGGGGAAGACCTTGAAGTCTTCCTGCATCGTTTCGGCTGCCTGCCGGAGCCGATGATCGATACACAGATTCTGGCCGCTTTCGCCGGGCAGCCGCTGTCGTGGGGCTTTGCCGCGATGGTCAATCATTTCAACCAGATTGAGCTGGATAAGAGCGAAGCGCGCACCGACTGGCTGGCGCGTCCGCTTACCGAGCGGCAGTGCCAGTACGCTGCGGCCGATGTGGCTTATCTGCTGCCGATCGCCCATCAGCTGGTGGCGCAAACCGAAGCGGCAGGCAACATGGCGGCGGCGCTGAGTGAGTGCGCTACGCTGTGTCAGCGCCGTCTTGACGTACTGCAGCCGGAAGAGGCGTGGCGCGATATCACCAACGCGTGGCAGCTGCGTCCGCGCCAGCTGGCGGTGCTGCAGCGCCTGGCCGCGTGGCGTCTCAACCTCGCCCGGCAGAAAGACATGGCGGTGAATTTTGTGGTGCGCGAAGAGAACCTGTGGAAAGTCGCGCGCTTTATGCCCGGCAGCCTTGGCGAGCTGGATCATCTCGGCCTGAACGGTCACGAAATCCGCTTCCACGGTAAGGCGCTGGTGGCGATGGTGGCAGAGGCGCAGGCGCTGGATGAGGCCGCATTACCGCCGCCGTTGCCTAATCTGATTGACCACGCGCACTACAAGCAGGCGTTTAAAGCGATTAAAGCGCTGGTACAGCAGGTGAGTGAGCAGACCGGTTACAGTCAGGAGCTGTTAGCATCACGGCGCCAGATTAACCAGGTGCTGAGCGTGCACTGGGGACTGAAGAGCGCCACGCGTCCGCCGGAACTGCTGGCAGGCTGGCGGGGTGAGGTGTTGAAAGCCGGGATCGACGAGATTTTACACACGCTGTAAGCGGAACGTTTTCCCCTGCGCAACCACGCAGGGGAAAATCAGGAACCCGCTACAATCATTTAGGAACGTCTTCCGTCTCCGGCAGCGTCACGTTGAGCTCGAGGATAGAGATGTCATCCCCTTTCTGATCCAGCTGCACCGTGACCATGTCCGGGTCAATTTTCACGTATTTACAGATCACTTCCAGGATATCGCGCTTCAGCTGCGGCAGATAGTGGGGCTCATTGTCGCCCCTTCTGCGTTCGGCCACGATAATCTGCAGCCTCTCCTTGGCTATGTTGGCTGTGTTCTTCTTACGGGATAAAAAGAAATCAAGTAATGCCATTGGTTATCCCCCGAACAGGCGTTTCAGGAAACCCTTCTTCTCTTCTTCGATAAAGCGGAAGGGGCGTTCTTCGCCAAGCAGGCGATCTACGGTATCAGCGTAAGCTTTACCGGCGTCAGAGTTTGCATCGAGGATCACGGGCTCACCCTGGTTAGACGCGCGCAGCACCGACTGATCTTCCGGAATCACGCCGACCAGAGGAATGCGCAGGATTTCCAGCACGTCTTCCATGCTCAGCATGTCGCCACGCGTTACGCGTCCCGGGTTATAGCGGGTCAGTAACAGGTGCTCTTTTACCGGCTCTTCGCTGTTTTCAGCGCGACGTGATTTCGACGAGATGATGCCGAGAATACGGTCTGAGTCACGCACGGAAGAGACTTCCGGGTTGGTGGTAATGATCGCTTCATCCGCGAAGTACAGCGCCATCAGCGCACCGGTTTCGATACCGGCCGGCGAGTCGCAGACGATAAAATCGAAGTCCATTGCCGCCAGGTCGTTCAGCACTTTTTCCACGCCTTCGCGGGTCAGGGCATCTTTATCACGGGTTTGTGAGGCGGGCAGAATATAAAGCTGCTCGGTGCGCTTGTCGCGAATCAGTGCCTGATTCAGCGTCGCATCGCCCTGAATAACGTTGACAAAGTCATACACCACGCGGCGTTCACAGCCCATGATCAGATCGAGGTTACGCAGACCGATATCAAAATCGATCACCACGGTTTTTTTGCCTTTCTGCGCTAACCCTGTGGCGATGGCCGCGCTTGACGTGGTCTTGCCAACGCCCCCTTTACCCGATGTAACTACAATGATGCGTGCCATAAATGTTGATTTCCTTAACGAAAGAAAAGGGGCCTAATTAAGTGTCTGGATGGTGAGCGCGCCCTCTTTAAGGCACAGGCGCGCAGCTTTACCAAAGAATTCCGCCGGGATCTGGTCCATGATCCAGTATTCGCCGGCAATGGAGACCAACTCTGCTGACAGGTTGGTGCAAAAAATCTGGCAGTCGCGATCGCCGCTGGCACCGGCCAGCGCGCGGCCGCGCATCATGCCGTAAATATGAATGTTGCCGTCAGCCACCAGTTCGGCACTGGCGCTGACGCTGCTGGTGACGATCAAATCGGCGTTGCGCGCGTAAATCTGCTGACCGGAACGCACTGGCGTATTGATGATACGCGTTTTGCTGGCCGGTTCGCTGACCGGCGGCGCGACCGCTTCCGGCTCCGGCGCGGGCGCATCAGCGCGTTTGCGGTTCTCTTTACCCTCTGACAGCACCGGCAGGCCAGCGCGGGCAATCATCTTTTTCAGGGCTTCATCTTTGCAGCCGCTCACGCCCACAATGCGTAAGCCGGTGGCGCTGACGGCCTGCTGCATCTGCTTCCAGTTGATGTCACCGTTCAGGGCTGACACGTTCAGCACCACCGGCGCGTTGTGCAGAAAAGCCGGGGCCTGGTCGATTTTGTCCTGCAGCGCCTGACGAATCACCTCGGGTTGCGAATGGTGCAGATGAACAACTGACAGGGTAAAACTGCTGCCCTTGAATTCGATTGGCGATTGCGACATCTGTCCTGACTCAGTCCTGTTTTACGACCCTGAAGTAAACGCCGATAAAATCGTCATTAACATCCGCGGGTCAATATTCGAAGTTCTGCAAGCATGTTATAGTTACTGCTATATTCAGGCAAGTGACGCCCTTAGTTAATTCGAGTAAAAAATATGTTTTGTGTGATCTATAGAAGCCCGCAACGTGACCAGACTTATCTGTATGTAGAAAAAAAAGACGATTTTTCGCGCGTCCCGGAAGAATTGCTGCGCGGCTTTGGTAAACCGCAGCTGGCGATGGTGCTGTCGCTCGACCAGCGCGACAGGCTGGCCAACGCTGACATCAATAAAGTGAAGCAGGGTTTAAGCGAACAAGGTTATTATTTGCAGATCCCACCACCGGTTGAAAGTCTGCTCAACATTCATCTTGAACAGGGTAAAAAAGTTTAATTCAGATTCATCTGTAAAAATATATCCTGTAAATATAATCAGTGCTTCGGCATTAATTTAATTGCTCACCTTAACCCATTATTGTGGGCAATAATCGTTGTCTTAAGCGGCGGACCTGATGAACAGGGGAACGGCTTTTGCCGCTTTCCGTCACGTGCGCCGCGATAAACCCGCTAATATAGTGCTCAGCAGCCTGCCACGTTCCGGCGGCTGATGAGACATCTTCGCCAGCGCGGCTGGCACCTAACACAACTCAAGCAGGGGATTAGCATGTATCAGCATCGTAACTGGCAGGGCGCGCTGTTGGATTATCCGGTCAGCAAAGTGGTGTGCGTCGGCAGCAACTATGCAAAGCATATTAAAGAGATGGGCAGCGCCACCCCGAGTGAGCCGGTGGTGTTTATCAAACCGGAAACCGCGGTGTGCGATTTGCGGCAGCCACTGTCGATCCCGGCCAGCTTTGGTGAGGTGCATCATGAAGTGGAGCTGGCGGTGCTGATTGGCGCTACCCTGAAGCAGGCCAGTGAAGAGCACGTGGCGAAAGCGATTGCCGGTTATGGCGTCGCGCTGGATTTAACGCTGCGCGATCTGCAGGCCGGGTTTAAGAAAGCCGGTCAGCCATGGGAGCGCGCCAAGAGTTTCGATAACTCCTGTCCGCTGTCCGGGTTTATCCCGGCGGCTGAATTCAGCGTCGATCCGCAGGATGCCGAACTCAAGCTGGTCATTAACGGCGAGGTGCGCCAGCACGGCACTACGGCAGATATGATCCACAAAATTCTGCCGCTGATTGCTTACATGAGCCAGTACTTCACGCTGCGCGCCGGTGACGTGGTGCTGACCGGTACGCCTGAAGGCGTGGGCCCGCTGCGCTCCGGCGATAAGCTGGAAGTGTCGCTGGCCGGTCACGGTATCAGCACCCGCGTACTGTAATACTTGCATCACCGCACCTGAAGCTTTATAAGGTGCGGTCTTGTTGCTCAACCCGGACCGCTATCATGACCGACCAACCTTTCTGGCAGACCAAACGCCTGGACCAAATGAACGACGCAGAGTGGGAATCGCTGTGCGACGGCTGTGGACAGTGCTGTCTGAATAAGTTGCAGGATGCGGATACCGATGAGATTTACTTCACTAACGTCGCCTGCAATCAGCTCAACATCAAGACCTGTCAGTGCCGCAATTATGAGCGTCGCTTCGAGTACGAAGAAGATTGCATCAAGCTGACGCGCGAGAATCTCACCACCTTTAACTGGCTGCCGCGCACCTGCGCTTACCGGCTGTTAGGGGAGGGCAAAAGGCTGCCGGCATGGCACCCGCTGATTGCCGGGTCGAAGAAGGCGATGCATGCTCAGCGTATTTCGGTGCGATACATCGCGGTGCGCGAGAGTGAAGTGCGCGACTGGGAAGAACACATTATTGACCGGCCGGATCGGAACGGCTGATAACGCAACAGGCAGCCGCGGCTGCCTGTTTCGTCTGAGACTTTGTTTGACTGAACTCAGCGACCAAACAGATCGCGACGTTTTGCTTTGAACGGTTGCGCAATCAATACCAGAATGCCCACCAGCAGATAAGCGGCAAAAATCACGATCATCCACTGCGGCATGCTCCAGGTCAGGAAAGTCCATCCGCGTTCCGCGCAGTCACCGCTGGCGACAAATACCGCCGGCAGCCATTTATCCAGCGGCAGCCAGCTCGGGAAGCGAGCAGCAAAATCGCAGGTCACAAACGGGTTGGGGTGCAGCTGAATCATGGTGTGCTCATAAGAGAGGCGTACCCCTTCATAAGCGCTGTAGAGCCAGATGGCGATGGCCGCCCAGCGCAGCGGCGTTTTAGGCGCAATTGCACCCACCAGGCCGGCGCCCATGACGCCAAACAGCGCACAACGCTCATAGATACACATTACGCAGGGTTGCAATCCCATCACGTGCTGAAAGAACAGCGCAACCAGTTCAAAAACCAGGGCGGTCAGGGCCATTAATAACCAGGCACCGCGTCCGCGTGAGCATTGATTCAAGTATCGCAACATATTGCTTTTCCCGTAGCCGTTAATGCATCGCAGTGTAAACCAAAAGCGTACCCGTGCCAGCCAGGCAGGCGGAAAAAATCATGTATAAAAATGACTTATCCCTGATCCACGCCAAAAAATCGTGGCTTTTAGCACACGGCATCAAAAGCGCCCACGCAAGCGCAGCGTAACCCACGGCTTTTTTCGCTGCGCAGCTGCTGAATTTTGCGCCAGCGCGCGCTTTTAATCCGCTGGCAGGCTATTTCCGCTATGACCCCTCTGGTATGATGAGTGCCATTACGACAAAGAAAGCAATGAGAAATAAATGCTATGGTGATTAAGGCACAGAGCCCTGCAGGATTCGCTGAAGAGTACATAATTGAAAGCATCTGGAACAGCCGTTTTCCGCCGGGATCGATTCTTCCTGCCGAACGTGAGCTTTCTGAACTGATCGGCGTGACCCGCACCACTCTGCGTGAAGTGCTGCAGCGGCTGGCTCGTGATGGCTGGCTGACCATTCAGCATGGTAAACCCACCCGCGTCAATGATTTCTGGGAAACGTCTGGTCTTAATATCCTCGAAACGCTCGCCCGTCTTGACCACGATAGTGTGCCGCAGTTAATTGATAACCTGCTGTCAGTGCGCACCAATATCGCGTCGATCTTTATCAGCCGCGCGCTGCGCCATCATCCGGATAAGGCGCGTGAAGTGCTGGAGAGTGCGCTGAGCGAGGAAGATCAGGCTGAAGCCTATACCGAGCTGGATTACCGCGTGTTTCGCGGCCTGGCCTTTGCTTCCGGCAACCCGATTTACGGCCTGATTCTCAACGGTCTGAAAGGGCTGTACACCCGCGTTGGCCGCCATTACTTCTCAAATCCGGAAGCGCGTGAACTGGCGCGTAACTTTTATCGTCAACTGGCGGATCTGTGTGGCAAACAGCCAACGCAGGATCAGATCGTCGACAGCGTGCGTAACTACGGCCGCCGCAGCGGTGAAATCTGGCACAGCATGCAGAAAAGCATGCCGGATGATTTGAGCAGTAAGCGTTAACAGCGCACAAACGTTTCGCGGGTTCCAGTCCCGGACAGTCAGTATTCGCTGCTGCCGGGCTGCTCCTCGCGCCGCTTACGCGGTACCTTCGGCGTTCACGTTGCGCCTGACGGACCGGCCGGTATCGGTCTTCCTGACCGGCCCGGCCTGATTCCCGCCTCCCCGCGGGAATCTCCTGGCGCAACGTAAAAGCCTCAGCGCTGCGAATAGCCCGCTGCATCAGCGGATACTGACTGTCTGTGAAGTTGGTGCAGGATTATCTGTGAGATTAGGGGCCTACCAGGCAGGAAGATAAATGCTCGTCCCTGAGCATGGAGATTTTGTTTAAAGCGCCGGTCCGCGCGCAGGACAGCGATCCAGCAGCTCCACGCTGCCATCTTCGTTCTGCTGTTCCAGATTGACATCAAAACCCCACAGCCGATGCACATGCTTCAGCACATCGCGACGGCTCTTATCGAGCGGGGCGCGCTGCTGCGGCACATAGCGTAGCGTCAGCGAACGGTCACCGCGCAGGTCTACGTTGTACACCTGAATATTCGGCTCCAGATTGCTCAGATTATACTGCGCTGACAGCTGCTGACGAATCGCACGATATCCCGCCTCATCATGAATGGCGGCAATCTCAAGATAGTTATTGCGATCGTCGTCCATCACCGTAAACAGACGGAAATCCCGCATCACTTTCGGCGACAGGAACTGGCTGATGAAGCTCTCGTCTTTAAACTCGCGCATGGCGAAATGCAGCGTCTTCAGCCAGTCGGAGCCGGCGATGTCCGGGAACCAGTAGCGATCTTCTTCGGTTGGCGACTGACAGATACGCTTGATGTCCTGGAACATGGCAAAGCCCAGCGCATACGGATTGATACCGTTATACCACTGGCTGTTATACGGCGGCTGATACACCACGTTGGTATGGCTGTGCAGGAACTCCATCATAAAGCGCTCCGACACTTTGCCTTCATCGTACAGGTGATTCAGGATGGTGTAGTGCCAGAAGGTCGCCCAGCCTTCATTCATCACCTGGGTCTGTTTCTGCGGGTAAAAATACTGGCTGACTTTACGCACAATGCGCAGCACTTCACGCTGCCACGACTCCAGCAGTGGCGCGTTCTTTTCCATAAAGTACAGCAGGTTTTCCTGCGGCTCAGAGGGATAGCGCGCCGCCTCGACCTGAGTAAACTCTTTCTCTTTGCGTGGCAGGGTGCGCCACAGCGTATTGACCTGGCTCTGCAGATACTCTTCCCGGCTTTTCTGCCGCGCTTTCTCTTCCTGCAGCGAAATCTTTTGCGGGCGTTTATAGCGATCGACGCCATAGTTCATCAGCGCATGACAGGAGTCCAGCAGCCGCTCGACCTCTTCCACGCCATAACGCTCTTCGCAATCAGAGATGTAGTTACGTGCGAACAGCAGGTAATCGACAATCGAGCTGGCATCGGTCCAGCTGCGGAACAGGTAGTTGTTTTTGAAGAAAGAGTTGTGGCCGTAGCAGGCATGCGCCATCACCAGCGCCTGCATGGTCATGGTGTTCTCTTCCATCAGGTAAGCAATACAGGGATTCGAGTTAATGACGATTTCATACGCCAGTCCCTGCTGACCGTGTTTGTAGCGCTGCTCGGTTTCGATGAACTTCTTGCCGAACGACCAGTGGGCATAATTGATGGGCATCCCCACGCTGGAGTACGCATCCATCATCTGCTCGGAGGTGATCACTTCGATTTGGTGCGGGTAGGTATCGAGCCCATAGCTTTTGGCCACGCGGTCGATCTCCGCCAGGTAGACATCAAGCAGCTCAAAGGTCCAGTCGGGACCGTCACTGAGTCGTTTGCTGTTGCGGGTTGGCTCGTCAAACATTGTCGTCATAGCGCACCTCTGTTTTGCAAGCGGCAGGCAACAGAGTGTCACCTGTCACGATCGTTTAAGGCTTCATCCTGAGAAAGACAGCCCAAAAAAACTGAGCGAACACTTCAATGATAGTCCACTGTCGCTTATCCGATGCGGGAACTCAATCGAATTCTTTTGGTACAAAATCATCATAATAGGCGTGCTTTGGTAGCTAATAAGGTTATGTGTTATCTGAGTGATGAATTGCAGCATTAAATCCTGTTTATAAGCGCGCGATATGACTGCGGCGCTTTCTCCTGAAAAAAGTGAGATGCTCTGCCTTTCGCATAATAATTCGCTGGTTAACGCTTTTAAGGCACAAAAAACTCTGATTTTGGCGCGACCGCATGATTTCAGTGTGCAGTTAAGTGAAAAACATGTGAAATGAAAGGGTCGAATGTAATATCAGTTCAGCCATCGGGTTATGCTAAACCCGATGGTGATACCAGTTAATTATGCTTTTCGCGATGAGGGGCTTATGCGCGTAGTCATTCTGGGTAGTGGTGTCGTAGGGGTAGCCAGTGCGTGGTATCTGGCGCAGGCGGGGCATGACGTCACCGTAATCGATCGCCAGCCCGGCGCGGCGCTGGAAACCAGTGCCGGCAATGCCGGGCAAATTTCGCCCGGCTATGCGGCACCCTGGGCGGCGCCCGGTGTACCGCTTAAGGCGGTAAAGTGGATGTTTCAGAAGCATGCGCCGCTGGCAGTGCGACTCGACGGCAGCAAATTCCAGCTGGAGTGGATGTGGAACATGCTACGCAACTGCGACATGCGTCACTACCAGGAAAATAAGGGCCGTATGGTGCGTATCGCCGAATACAGCCGCGACTGCCTGAAGGCACTGCGCAGCAGCACCGGCATCGCCTATGAAGGGCGCCAGGGCGGCACTTTGCAGCTGTTCCGCACGCAGCAACAGTTTGACAGCGCCAGCAAAGACATCGCGGTGCTGCGTGAAGCGGGTGTGCCTTATGAGCTGCTGGAAGCGCATCAGCTGCACAGCGTGGAGCCGGCGCTGGCGGGTACCGCGCACAAGCTGACCGGCGGCCTGCGCCTGCCGAATGACGAAACCGGTGACTGCCAGCTGTTTACCCAGCGTCTGGCGGCGATGGCAGCCGCAGCCGGCGTCACTTTCCGTTATGACACGTCGGTGGATCAACTGTTGCGCGAAGGCAATCGCATCTATGGCGTGAAGTGCGGCGATGAGGTCATCAAAGCCGATGCTTACGTCGTGGCGTTTGGCTCTTACTCCACGGCGCTGCTGAAAGACATTGTGTCGATTCCGGTCTATCCGCTGAAAGGCTATTCCCTGACTATTCCGATCAAAGATCCGCAGGGCGCGCCGGTCTCCACCATTCTGGATGAGACCTATAAAGTGGCGGTGACACGCTTCGATGACCGCATTCGCGTCGGTGGCATGGCCGAAATCGTTGGTTTTAACACCAAACTGTTGCCGGCACGACGTGAAACGCTGGAGATGGTGGTCCGCGATCTCTATCCTGAAGGCGGGTATGTTGAACAGGCTACGTTCTGGACCGGACTGCGCCCGATGACGCCGGATGGCACGCCCATTGTCGGGCGCACGCCGCTGACCAATCTCTGGCTGAACACCGGGCACGGTACGCTGGGCTGGACGATGGCCTGTGGTTCCGGCCAGTTGCTGGCCGATCTGATTTCGGGACGTAAACCGGCCATCGCCGCCGACGACTTGTCGGTGCTGCGTTATCTGCCGGGCTTTGCGGCCCCGGCATCGCCGCTGCGTAATGCCAGCGCGACGCGCTGATACTTCAGGGAGAGTAAAAACATGTCACGTCCTACGGGTGCCACCATTAATCAACAGGCGCTGCGCCACAATCTGGCGATTGTGCGTCAGGCGGCACCGCACGCGCGCGTCTGGTCGGTGGTGAAGGCCAATGCCTACGGCCACGGCATTGCCCGCGTATGGCAGAGTCTGGCGGAGACCGACGGTTTCGCGCTGCTGAATATGGAAGAGGCGATCCTGCTGCGCGAGCAGGGCTGGAAAAAGCCAATTCTGCTGCTGGAAGGCTTCTTTCACGCCGATGACCTGACGCTGATCGATCGCTATCGCCTGACCACCAGCGTACATAGTAACTGGCAGATTCAGGCGCTGGCGAAGGCGCAGCTGTCGGCGCCAGTCGATGTTTATCTGAAGATCAACAGCGGCATGAACCGTCTCGGTTTTCGTCCGGAACAGGCGCAGGCGGCCTGGCACAAGCTGCGTGCGTTGCCCAACGTGGGGGAAATGACGCTGATGGCGCACTTTGCCGATGCGGAAAACCCGCAGGGGCTGGTGGAACCGATGCAGCGCGTGGAACAGGCGGCGGAAGGACTGAACTGCCCGCGTTCGCTTGCCAACTCCGCGACCACGCTGTGGCATCCGCAGGCGCATTTTGACTGGGTGCGGCCCGGCATTATTCTCTACGGCGCGTCACCGAGTGGCGACTGGCAGGATATCGCCAGTACCGGTCTGCAGCCGGTAATGACACTCAGCAGTGAAATTATTGGCGTACAGCAGATCGGTGCCGGCGAGGGCGTTGGCTACGGTTATCGCTACCACGCGGCCGCGCCGCAGCGTATCGGTATTGTGGCCTGTGGCTATGCTGACGGCTATCCGCGCCATGCGCCGACCGGTACGCCGGTCAGCGTTGACGGCATCCGCACGCAAACGCTTGGGGCGATCTCGATGGACATGATGATGATTGACCTCGAACCCTGCCCGCAGGCGGGTATCGGTTCGCGCGTGGAGCTGTGGGGCAACGAGGTGAAAATTGATGAGGTGGCGAAAGCCGCCGGAACGGTAGGCTACGAGCTGATGTGTGCACTCGCGCCGCGCGTCCCGGTCACGCTTAGTTAAGCGCCGTCACTGTACCACGCATGTTCTTACTGCAGCGCCAGGCGATCAGCGCCAGCGCGGCACCCACCAGCATCATCAGCGCTAACGCTGATTTCTCTGCCACCGGCAGCGCCACCATCGCCAGGCTGCCACCCGCACCGCCCGCCATCTGAATAAATCCCTGCAGCGCCGCCGCCACACCCGCCTGCTGCTGATACGGCTCCAGCGCATAGCTGGTGGCCGGCCCGACGGTGAAGGCCAGGCCGGCTACCGAGATCGCCACCGGAATCATGTACAGCGACCAGTGGGTTTGCCAGGCCGCAGGTAACAGCGTCATCCCCGCCACCAGCAGCAGCGCACCGAGCAGCATGGTGACAAACCCCATGGCGAGACAAAATGGGCGGCCCGCCTTGCGAATGGTTTTATTAACAAAGGCACTCACCAGCATGATCCAGAAACCGTTGGCGCCAAACGCAAATGAGAACTGCAGCGGCGTCAGGCCACCTTCGGTCATCAACACGTGCGGCGCCAGCGAAACGTAGGTCAGCACCATGCCGAGCGCGCCCGCGTTGGCAAAGGCGAAAGCGAGAAAGCGCGGCTGCCGGGCGATGGCAGCATACTGCGCCAGCGGCAGCCCTTTAACGCGCAGCGTGTCCGCCGGACGCGTTTCCGGCAGCGCGACTACCACAATAATGGCAATCACCAGCGCATAACCGCACAGGAACCAGAAGGGCGCACGCCAGCCATAGGCTTCCGCCAGAATACCGCCGAGCAGCGGTGCCAGCGCCGGCACGATGTTCAGCGCGCCATTGAGGAAACCATAAGCGCGCGCCGCGGCATCGCCGCTCAGCCGATCGCGCACGCCGCTAAATGCCACCACCGCGCTACAGCATACCGCGCAGCCCTGAATCAGGCGCGCCAGGAAGAACACCGGCCAGACGGTGGCGGTTGCAGCCACTGCGCTGCCGATGATGTAGAGCGCGAGGCCGATCAGCGCGATCGGCTTACGGCCAAAATTATCCACCAGCGGACCGGTGACCAGCTGACCGATACCCATCACCAGCAAAAACAGCGGAATGGTGGTCTGGATCAGACTGACCGGGCTATGAAGACCGTCGGCAATCTGCGGCAGCGTCGGGAGGTAGAGATCAATGCCCAGCGGTGCCAGCAGCACCAGGCTCAAAAGGAGTAGGGTAAACTTTTGCATTACGAACCAGTAACGTCCTGTTAAACAGGCGAGAAGGGTAATGAGTCTGCGGCCAAAAAGAAAGGGCTAAAACGAAAAGGCGATGTCTGCCGGGACGGCGCAGACATCGCGTCGAGGGTATCAGTAAGCACCGTCGCGGCGCAGCACCACGCCAGCGGTTTTGAACAGAATGGCGATGTCGGTCCACAGCGCCCAGTTCTTCACGTACCAGGAGTCAAAATAGACGCGCGTGTCGTAGTCGATATCGTTACGCCCGCTGACCTGCCACAGGCCGGTCATGCCCGGTTTGGCCATCAGATAGTAGTCGACATCGCCCGCGTAGCGTTCCAGCTCAGCTTCAATCACCGGACGCGGTCCCACCAGACTCATTTCGCCGCGAATCACGTTCCACAGCTGGGGCAGTTCATCCAGGCTGGTTTTCCGCAGGAAGCCACCGATTTTGGTGATGCGCGGATCGTTCTTCAGTTTGAAATCACGATCCCATTCAGCGCGCGCTTCGGCACTGGTGGCCAGCAGATTCTGCAGCACTTCCTGCGAGTTAGTCACCATTGAACGGAACTTCAGGCACTTAAACTTCACGCCATCCTGACCGACGCGTTCGTGGCCATAAATGGCATTGCCGCCATCGCGTTTTACCATCCAGCACAGCAGACCGAACACCGGGGCAAGAAACAGCAGCAGCAGGGAGGCAACCACCACGTCGAAAGTGCGCTTGAGGAAACGCGAGGAGCGTTTCGCCAGGTTGTTACTGACGCGCAGGATCATCACTTCATGGCTGAAGATAAACGACATATCGGTGCCATACAGCGGCACACCGCGCAGCGTAGGGATAACCGAAATTGAGCGGCATTTCATCTTGGACAGAAACTTCAGCCATTTATCGCGCACCACCTGCTGTTCAAATTCGGTGGCGACGATAAATTGCGTGTTGTCACGGTCCATGGTTTGCCAGTTGATGTCTTTCCAGGTAATAACCGGCACGCCGTTAACATTTTCCTGGTGAGGCTCATCGTCCAGCGAGATAAACGCCTGCACGTTATAGCCGAGGATCTCCTCGCTCTGCAGCGCTGCGTAGGCTTCCATGGCGTTTTTACCGGAGCCGATGATAATGGTCTCTTTTTGCCACTGGCCAGCGCGATTGATGGCACGCTTCACGCCGGCTCGCATCAGCGGCAGCAGCAGCAGGGCATAAGTCCAGCTAAATACCCACACCATGCGCGAGAAGTCCCATTTGGAAAAGGCAATCAGCGCCAGATCCAGCAGCGAAAACACAAACAGCGTTTTGACGATTTCTTTCAGCTCAAACCAGAACGGTTTGCGGTAGGTGTAGTGACGCATACGCACCCAGAACCAGGCCGTGCACAGCACTGACAGACCTAACTGTGCGACAAAGCGGTATTCAATTTGCTGCGGCGGAATAAAACTGTCCAGTTCTCCCCAAATACCCTGGACGGTGGCCGCGGATAAAAATAATGCCAGGTTCAGTGCAATTAAATCCGAAAAGCTGAGTGCCACTTTCGCGATGAGATTTTTGCGCAGTCCGCTCCACGAGCGGGTTGCATCGTTCATTACCAATGTACTTGCCATAAAACCTGCTCTCTTTTCTTAAGTAAAAGATGGCCTGACCAGAATCAAGTACGCGCTCAGGAGTCGTCCGCTGAAAGCAGAAATAAAATAATATTCAGCGAGATATGAGTCAGTGCTGCCATAAGCGCTGCATGGAAAGGGCCGTTTGAGACGTGATTTACGTCACGAAAAGCTGCAGCAACGTTTAAGAGTATGCAGGAGTTATTTGACAGAGTTAATATGGAAAGAGTCTGAAAAAACAATATTTGATTAAAGTACAGGCCAGCTAATTTCTTGAAAAATAATAATAAAAGTAAAAGGTGCCGTGAAATGACAGACTATTTTAAGACTACTTTTCGGAATGACCGCCAGTCAAAGTGAATGGCGGTGAGGAAAATATCAGGCCGGTTTTTTCAATACCCAGCGGTCTTGCTGCTTGTCATAGTGGCCGATTTGCAGATCGACCGGTTCGCCATCAATCCACGCCGGTACGCTGGTTTCATGATCCCAGCCGTCGAGCTGATAACTCAGGCCGGGGTTGGTATGGCAGGGGATGCCGACGGTATCCAGCTTCTCCACATCCATTACTGCATCGACGATCTCGTAACGACCAATCTTCACCACGTGTCCCATCATCTTCTCCCGTTTGCTGGGTGGAATAGTGATCATAGACGCTGACACGCAGTTTACGAGCGATACGGCCTCAGATTATTCCTTCTCTTCCCGCACGCGCACCCCGATTTTGACGATTTGGTTATCCTCTTTTTCCGCCACCGTCCACGTCAGCTGGTTCCACTCGACCTGATCTCCCACCACCGGCGTGCTGCCGAGCAGACCCATAATCAACTGGCCGAGCGACTGCTGATCGTTGGTCTCTTCGTCGAGCTCCAGGCCATAGATCTGCGCGACATCGCGCAGGCGCGCCTCGGCATCAAGGATAAAGTCACCAAAGAAGCGCTGATCCAGCGCCACCGGCGGCGTCTGGCTGAACATTTTGCCCAGCGCCGGCAGATCGCGCTCACGGCCAATCACGCACAGCACGTCACCCTCTTTCAGACGCGTATTGCCGTTGGGGTGCATCAGCGCGTTATCGCGGAACAGGGCGGCAATGCGCGTTTCGCGCGGCATTTGCAAATCGCGCAGCGCGGCGCCAACGCACCATTTGTCGGCGCTGAGCTGATAAACGAACTGCTCCCACGGATTTTCCGGATGGATATCCAGCCCGACGCGGCTGATGGGCGACGCGGTCGGCGGTACCACCACCTTAGCCCGTTTAGCGGCATAGCCCAGCGACGTGCCCTGCAGCATCAGAGATACCAGAACCACGAAGAAGGCGATATTGAAGTAGAGTTTTGAATTCTCCAGCCCGGCCATCATCGGGAACACCGCGAGGATAATCGGCACCGCACCGCGCAGGCCTACCCAGCTGATAAAGATGCGTTCACGTCCGGTAAAGCCTTTAAACGGCAGCAGCCCGACCAGAATCGACAGCGGACGCGCCACCAGAATCAGCCACAGTGAGAGAATCATCGCCGGCAGCGCGATATGCCACAGGTCAGACGGCGTCACCAGCAGGCCGAGCACGATAAACATACCAATCTGGCTCAGCCAGGCCATGCCGTCGAAAGTCTGCAGAATGCCGTGGCGGTTACGAATCGGGCTGTTGCCCAGCAGAAAACCACACAGATACACCGCCAGAATGCCGCTGCCTTCCATCACCGTGGTCAGGGCAAACACAATGATGCCGCCGCTCAGCGCCAGCAGCGGATAGAGCCCTTGCGCCAGGCTGATGCGGTTGATCAGTTGCTGCAGCGCCCAGCCGCCGCCCAGTCCGAGCACAATGCCAAGGCCGAACTGCTGCACCAGATGCACCACAAACATCCAGCTCAGGCCGCTCTGCCCCTGCTGGATCATGTCGATTAGCGTAATGGTAAGAAACACCGCCATCGGATCGTTGCTGCCTGATTCAATCTCCAGCGTGGAACTGACGCGCTCGTTAAGCCCTTTGTCGCCCAGCAGTGAAAACACCGCTGCGGCGTCGGTCGAGCCGATAATGGCGCCAATCAGGAAGCCCTGCATCAGATCGAGCTTAAACAGCCAGGCGGCAGCCAGACCGGTGAGGCCGGCGGTAATCATCACGCCAACGGTGGCCAGCGACAGCGCCGGACCAAGCGCCACCTTGAACGAGCTGGCCTTGGTGCGCATGCCGCCGTCGAGCAGAATAATCGCCAGCGCCAGGTTGGACACCAGATAGGCCACCGGTTAGTTATCAAAGGCAATACCGCCGATGCCGTCCACGCCGGTCAGCATCCCCAGCGCCAGGAAGATCACCAGAATCGGGATACCGAGACGCGACGAGAAGGAGCTCAGCAGAATACTTGCTGCGACCAGCACGGAACCAATAATGAACAAACTGTAAATCATGCTGGCATTCAACGGCGTTCTCCTGCGGCGGGGCATAAAAAAGCAAATTGCGGGCAATTCACACAGACAAGGTGAAAAGATAATGCCTTATCAATAGCTTGTCAGCGGTTAATTGCACATTTTTTCATTCTGTGGCGCGCTATCCCATAGAAGGTTAAATCCGCACAGAAAAACAGCAGGGTTTTCAGAGGGGTTAAGCCGGGCGGGGTAAAGAAAAAGCCGGTCGGTGACCGGCTGGTAAACTCAGGCTTCAGCGACCTGTTTATGGAAAAGCTCACGAAATACCGGGTAGATGTCTTCCGGCTCGCGGATGTGCTGAATGGCAAAGTTATCAAACATCGCCTGCAAATGCTCATACTCGCGCCACAGGGTCTGGTGCGCCCGTCGGGTAATCTCAATGTAGCTGTAGTAGCGCACCACCGGCAGAATATGCTTCGCCAGAATTTCATGACACAACGGTGAGTCATCCGCCCAGTTATCGCCGTCCGAGGCCTGCGCCGCATAGATATTCCACTGCGACGGGTCATAACGCTCTTTCACCACTTCATCCATCAGCTTAAGCGCGCTGGAGACGATAGTGCCGCCGGTTTCCTGCGAGTAGAAGAACTCCTGTTCATCGACTTCTTTCGCCTGAGTATGGTGACGGATATACACTACATCGACGTTTTTGTAAGTCCGGCTAAGGAACAGATAAAGCAGGATATAAAAGCGTTTCGCCATATCCTTGGTTGCCTGGTCCATCGAGCCGGAAACGTCCATTAAGCAGAACATTACCGCCTGGCTGGACGGTTCAGGCCGCTTCTCGAAATTCTTGTAACGCAGGTCAAAGGTGTCGATAAACGGCACGCGCTCAATGCGCGCCCGCAGTTCCGCAATCTCTTTACGCAGCCGCTCCTCTTCCAGCAGTTGCGCCGGCTCGCTGTTTTCGACTTCACTCAGTGTGGCTTCCAGTTCGTGCAGCATGCGACGCTTGCCTGCGGTCATGGCGGTTCGTCGCGCCAGCGAGTTTTGCAGCGAGCGCACCACGCTGATATTGGCCGGCACGCCATTCGAGGTGAAGCCCGCGCGGTGAGTTTTGTACTCATTGAGCTGGCGATGCTGATTTTTGCGCAGGTTAGGCAGCGCTAAATCTTCAAACAGCAGGTCGAGGTACTCATCCTTCGATATCTGAAACACGAACTCGTCCTGACCTTCTCCGTCCTGGCTGGCATTGCCCTGACCGCTGCCGCCGCCACCGCCGCCCTGCGGCCGCTCAATGCGGTCGTTTTGCACAAAGTGGTCGTTCCCCGGATGCACGCGATGGCGGCTGCCGCCGCGCCCCTGATGGAAAATCGGCTCGTTGATGTCGTCAACAGGAATCGACACCGATTCGCCACTCTCCACGTCGGTGACCGAACGCTTGTTGATGGCCTCGGAGATCGACTGTTTGATTTGCGACTTATAACGGCGCAAAAAGCGCTGCCGGTTGACCGCACTTTTATTCTTGCCGTTAAGACGCCGATCGATGAAATAGGCCATAAATTCCCCCAAACTACGCTGTAAGCCAGGCCGGAACGGGTCCGGCCTCCTCAGGCGGCATGTGGATGCCGCGTAGCTTACCGCTGTCGATTATGACGATTTGCGCACGCGCAGATACCATTCGCACAGCAGACGCACCTGCTTGCGGGTATAGCCTTTTTCCATCATGCGATCGACAAAATCGTCGTGTTTTTTCTGTTCGTCCGTGGATGTTTTGGTGTTGAACGAAATCACCGGCAGCAACTCCTCGGTGTTGGAGAACATTTTCTTCTCGATCACCGTGCGCAGTTTTTCGTAGCTGGTCCAGTTTGGATTGCGTCCGTTATTCTGCGCTCGTGCGCGCAGCACAAAGTTGACAATCTCGTTACGGAAATCTTTCGGGTTACTGATCCCGGCAGGTTTCTCGATCTTTTCCAGCTCGGCATTGAGTGATTCACGATCAAACAGCTGGCCGGTATCCGGATCGCGGTACTCCTGATCCTGAATCCAGAAATCCGCGTAAGTGACGTAGCGGTCGAAGATGTTCTGACCATACTCCGAATAGGATTCAAGGTAAGCGGTCTGAATCTCTTTGCCAATGAACTCCGCATATTTCGGAATCAGATAGCCTTTCAGGTGTTCCAGATACTTCTCCGCCTGATCCTGCGGGAACTGCTCGCGCTCGATCTGCTGTTCCAGCACGTAAAACAGGTGCACCGGGTTAGCCGCTACTTCGGCATGGTCGAAGTTAAACACGCGTGACAGAATTTTAAACGCGAAGCGGGTCGACAGGCCGTTCATGCCTTCATCCACCCCGGCGTAATCGTGATACTCCTGCCACGATTTCGCTTTCGGATCGGTGTCTTTCAGGCTTTCACCGTCATAGACGCGCATCTTCGAGTAGATGCTGGAGTTTTCCGGCTCTTTCAGGCGCGACAGAATCGAGAAACGCGCCAGCGTTTCCAGCGTGCCGGGTGCGCAAGGCGCGGTGGTCAGCTCACTGTGGTTGAGCAGTTTTTCATAAATTTTGATCTCCTCGGACACGCGCAGGCAGTAAGGCACCTTCACGATGTACACGCGGTCGAGGAAAGCTTCGTTGTTCTTGTTGTTACGGAACGTCACCCACTCTGATTCGTTGGAGTGCGCCAGAATAATGCCGTTAAACGGCAGGGCGGAAATCCCTTCGGTACCGTTATAGTTACCTTCCTGAGTGGCGGTCAGCAGCGGATGCAGCACTTTAATGGGTGCTTTGAACATCTCCACGAATTCCATGATGCCCTGATTGGCGCGGCACAGCGCACCTGAATAGCCGTAGGCATCCGGATCGTTCTGCGCGTGGTTTTCCAGCTTACGGATATCCACTTTACCCACCAGCGCTGAAATATCCTGGTTGTTCTCATCACCCGGTTCGGTTTTGGCGATAGCCAGCTGTTCCAGAATCGACGGCCACACTTTCACCACTTTGAAGCGGGTGATGTCGCCGCCAAAGTCATGCAACCGTTTTGCCGCCCACGGCGACATGATGGTGCCAAGGTAACGCCGCGGCACGCCGTACTCTTTTTCCAGAATATTGGCGTCTTCCTGCGGATTAAACAGGCACAGCGGATGGTCATTGACCGGGCTGCGTTCACCGTCGGCACTCAGCACATAGATCGGCACGCGCTGCATCAGCGCTTTAAGCCGTTCGGCCAGCGAGGATTTACCGCCGCCCACCGGGCCGAGCAGGTACAGAATCTGTTTCTTCTCCTCCAGCCCCTGCGCGGCGTGTTTCAGGTAGGAGACGATCTGCTCAATCGCTTCCTCCATACCGTAAAACTCTTCAAAGGCCGGGTAGCGTCCGATGACGCGGTTCGAGAAGATACGGGAAAGGCGAGGCTCCTGGGCAGTATCGACCATCACAGGCTCACCGATGGCCATCAATAGTCGTTCTGCCGCGTTGGCGTATGCACTGCGATCCTGCTTACAGATGGTGAGGAATTCCTGCAGTGTGAACTCTTCGTCCTTGGCAGCTTCATAACGCTGACGATAGTGATCGAATATATTCATAGCGATGCCCGTCCTTTCGTTTTTAGCACAGGTAAAGGAGCGTAATAAGATGCTCTTGCAGCTCCCGGAAGATATTCTTTATTGAGTACAGCAACCCTTATGCCAACCTGACGATTTTTTATCGGGATTCACAATTCTTATGGTTACTCTGCTCGTACAAAAATTCTCGTCTTACTTTTACTGTAGAAGGCAATCAGAAAAATTGCTCCGTCTTTTCTCCTTATTTAGCGATATATCAATAACAAAGTCTCATAAGCGCTAAGGCCGTCACGCCCTTGCGGCAACAGGTGCGCTGCGTCTCAGACGCTTCTGACAGGATAAAAAGGAAATCAACATTAAAAGTTAAACCAGTGGCAAAATTTGGTTAGACTCTGCGTGTGATTGTTATATTAATGGAATGAATAAATTGTGAACCATTTCAAACTTAAAGCGCTTGCTCTGATGTGTCCTTGCTATTTTGCGGCGTTCAGCACTTACGCTGAACCCTTGTCACTTGGGGCTTCGGTTATTTATGCCCAGTCGCCGTACCGCGGCGGCCAGGACCGTTATCTGCCGATCCCGGTCATCAATTATGAGGGGGAAAACTTTTGGTTCCGCAGCCTGCAGGGCGGTTATTACCTGTGGAAAGACCCGCAGAATCAGCTGTCGTTAACGCTGCTGGGCTCGCCGCAGCAGTATGACCCGAAAGATAACGATCTGGGCGATATGAAAGGGCTGGACAAGCGTCGTATGACGCTGATGGCCGGCGCAACTTATCGTCACGTTGCTGACTGGGGGATTGTGCGTACCGCGCTGCTGGGCGATGTGCTGAATAACAGCAACGGCATGATTTGGGACCTGACCTACCTGTACCGCTTTGATTTCGGCGCGTTCAGCCTGACACCGGGCATTGGCGCAATGTGGAACAGTGCCAACCAAAACCGCTATTACTACGGCGTTTCCGGCCACGAAAGCGCGCGTACCGGCATCGATCGCTATCACCCGGACGACAGCTGGTCGCCTTACGTCGAGATGAACGCCAGCTACCAGATCAGTGAGAGCTGGAACGCCAGCCTGTCAGGCCGTTACACCCGCTTCGCCAGTGAAATTAAAGACAGTCCGATGGTGGATAAAGACGGTCAGTTTACGCTGTGGACCGGCGTCAGCTACAGCTTCTGATGACCGCACGAACGCCTCATAATGAGGCGTTTTTGTTACCTTGCACCAATATTGCGCCCCATAATGGCGCAACAGGAGGTGAGATGAAGACGATTCAGTTTAACGACGATAGGCCGTTACCGGCTATCGGCCAGGGCACCTGGTATATGGGCGAAAATCCGGCACAGCGGGCGCAGGAAATCGCTGCGCTGCAGGCTGGACTGGACGCCGGACTGAAACTGATCGATACCGCTGAGATGTATGCCGAAGGCGGCGCGGAAGAGGTGGTCGGCGCAGCGCTGCGCGGCCGGCGCGATCAAGCCTGGCTGGTATCAAAAGTTTACCCGTGGAATGCCGGTGAGGTCGATGCGATTGACGCCTGTGAGCGCAGTCTGCGCCGTCTGCAGACGGACTATCTCGATCTTTATCTGTTGCACTGGCGCGGTAATGTACCGCTGGAAGAGACCGTGCGCGCCATGCAAACGCTGCAGCAGCAGGGCAAAATCCGCCACTGGGGCGTCTCCAATTTTGATAGCGACGATCTGCAGGAGCTGTTGAGTGAAGCCGGAGGGATGGGCTGCGCGACTAATCAGGTGCTGTACCATCTGGCTTCGCGCGGTATTGAATTTGATTTACTGCCGCTCTGTCAGCAGCACCATACACCCGTCATGGCTTACTGTCCGCTGGCGCAGGCCGGACGGCTGCGTCACGCGCTGTTTGACGATGCGACTCTGCAGCAGATTGCACAACAGAAGGGCATCAGCATCGCTCAGTTGCTGTTGAGCTGGGTGATTCGCCAGCCGGGCGTAATGGCCATTCCCAAGGCGGGCAGCGTGGCGCACGTGCAGGAGAATGCGGCGGCCCTGAATATCACCCTGACCAGCGATGAGCTGGCGCTGCTGGATCGCGCCTTTCCGCCGCCGCAGCATAAACTGGCGCTGGATGTGGTGTAAACGGCGCGTGCGCGCAGTTCAGCATTACTTATTGCGGATTCTCAGCGTGACGCCAAGGCGGGCAGGGGTTTCTCCGGCACTTTTCATCGGTTTGCTAATCCGCGCCGTCTCCACGCATACCATGGTTTTATAACCATCATTAGGCATATCGGCCATGCTGCAGGACAGTGCCGGGCCAGGATTCCAGGTGACAACGTCACTTTGATAATGGTGATAGACTTCAATCTGGCGTTTACCGGCGCGATCGTGGATCACGCTGCAGTCTTCCGCTGCGGTATGAATGCGATCAACCCGATCGGGATAAGTTTGTTTCCCGTCCGCTGCGCTGCCGATGGCACTGTCCTGCACCTTATCGATGTAGCTGTTGCCGAGCCCGCTGACTTCAACCTGCGCAATGTCCGCCACCTGAAAATAGCTGTGCAGCGCGGCAGTGGCTTCATAATCGCCCCAGGCTTCCAGCTCAATCTCACAGTGTTCAGCAATGCGGAAGCGCGCCAGCAGTGTGAAGTCGTGCGGCCACAGTTTTTTCGTTTGTGCATTACTTTCCAGCGTGAACGTCAGCATGACCGCATCTTCGTTCTCATCATGCGCCGTCAGCGTCCACGGCTGATTGCGGGCAAAGCCATGCGCAGGTTCACCTGCCGGACCAAACCACGGCCAGCAGACCGGCACGCCGCCGCGAATGGCTTTTCCGCTGACGAATGGCGTCTTGTCGCTGAGCCAGATGGCGGGCTGCTGACCGGCCGGTTGCCATGCCAGTAGGTGCGCACCCTGCAGGGCAATGGCGGCGCGCACTTTCGGATGGCTGATCACCAGAATCGATAATTCACCCATCTGACGCTGCGACAGGTAAGGGGTGATCTGCGTCACCACGGGCAAGTTAAAGAGCGAATTGTGCATTGTCAGACCTTCTCTCATCCAATCGAAAAAAAAGGGGCGACCGAAGTCACCCCTTGTCTGTTTAGCCGGTTAGCTTACTTAGCAGCAACCAGTGCAATCAGATCCAGAACCTTGTTGGAGTAACCGGTTTCGTTATCGTACCAGGAAACCAGTTTCACAAAGTTGTCGTTCAGAGCGATACCGGCTTTCGCGTCGAACACGGAAGTCAGGGTTTCGCCGTTGAAGTCGGTAGAAACCACGTCGTCTTCGATGTAGCCCAGCACGTCTTTCATGTCACCTTCAGCAGCGGCTTTGATGGCTGCACAGATGTCTTTGTAAGACGCTGGTTTTTCCAGACGAACGGTCAGGTCAACCACAGACACGTTTGGCGTTGGTACGCGGAACGCCATACCGGTCAGTTTACCGTTCAGCTCTGGCAGAACTTTGCCTACTGCTTTCGCTGCGCCAGTAGAAGATGGGATGATGTTCTGCGCTGCACCGCGGCCGCCGCGCCAGTCTTTGTGAGACGGGCCATCAACGGTTTTCTGAGTGGCGGTGGTGGCGTGAACAGTGGTCATCAGACCTTCAACGATACCGAACTTGTCGTTGATTACTTTAGCCAGCGGTGCCAGGCAGTTGGTGGTGCAGGAAGCGTTAGACACGATGTCCTGGCCGGCATATTTGTCGAAGTTGGCACCACGAACGAACATTGGGGTGTCATCTTTAGACGGGCCAGTCAGAACCACTTTCTTCGCGCCGGCAGTGATGTGTTTACGTGCGGTTTCGTCGGTCAGGAAGATACCGGTTGCTTCAGCAACAACGTCAACGCCCACTTCGTCCCATTTCAGGTTAGCCGGGTCTTTCTCAGCGGTAACACGGATTTTTTTACCGTTAACGATCAGCGCGCCATCTTTCACTTCTACGGTGCCGTCGAAACGACCGTGTGTAGAGTCATACTTCAGCATGTAAGCCATGTAATCGGCGTCGAGCAGGTCGTTGATCGCGACGATTTCGATGTCAGAACGCTGCTGAGCAGCACGGAAAACGATGCGACCGATACGGCCAAAACCGTTGATACCTACTTTGATAGTCATATATTCCACCAGCTATTTGTTAGTGAATAAAAGGTTGGCTGTAAAATTACAAAAACCTTACCAGGCGTCAAGCGGAATCGTGTCAATTGTTGCGACAGGTCAATTCCAGCGCCAGGAATAATTGGGTGCGCAAACGCTTGCGCAGCGCCCTTATTGCGCACCTATCTTACGCCGAATGCAGACTAAAAAGGGATGACTGTTGCAAAGAGTGATCGTCATCACAAAATTGCGCAGTGCTGGTCGGGGCAAAAGCATCCGCACGAAAAAAGACCCGGAAGATGTTGTTCGTTTGTTAGAATACTAGACGATTTTTACAGAATGACACTCCGGAACTCAAAATGGCTAAAGACACCGCACCCGAGGCAAAAATTGCCCAGCTGTCGGAAATGCAGCGCTACGTCACTCAGCATCGTGGAACCGAACCGCCTTTCACCGGCGCGCTGTTGCACAACAAGCAGGAGGGTATCTATCACTGCCTGGTCTGCAATGCACCGCTGTTTCTCTCCGAAACCAAGTATGACTCCGGCTGCGGCTGGCCGAGCTTTTACCAGCCGTATAACGATGAAGCTATCCGCTATCTGGAAGATGACTCGCACGGTATGCACCGCGTCGAAATCCGCTGCGGTAACTGCGACGCCCATCTGGGCCACGTCTTCCCGGATGGCCCGCAGCCAACCGGTGAGCGCTATTGTGTCAACTCAGCGTCGCTGAACTTTACCGACGAGCAGGGCAATCAGCACGAGGGCTGAGCATGAAGCAGGAACTGGAAGCAATGCTGGCGGCGATGACGCCGGAAGTCTACGAGCGCCTCGCCACCGCGGTGGAAACCGGCAAGTGGCCAGACGGCGTGGCGCTGACGCAGGATCAGAAAGATAACTGTCTGCAGCTGGTGATGCTGTGGCAGGCGCGGCACAACGACGAACCGCAGCACATGACCATCGGTAAAGGCGGCGAGATGGTGATGAAGTCGAAAAAACAGCTGAAGGAAGAGTGGGGAATCGAGTCCGACGTGACGCGCATCAACCTGCATTAACCGGCTGCAGGGCTGGAGAGCTCCAGCCCTGATTTTCAGATAATGACCGCACCCTGCGCCTGCATCTGCGCGATCGCGATCTCGCTGTCGTCCGGATTGAGATTGACGCCCCGGCAGCCTTCCTGCACCACCTCAACGTGATATCCCAGTTCCAGCGCATCCAGCACGCTGTACTTGACGCAGTAATCGGTCGCCAGGCCCAGCATCACCAGGTGAGTAATGCCGCGCTCGCGCAGCCAGCTGTCGAGCTCGGTTTTGCGGCGGTGCCCGTTATCGAAAAAGGCGCTGTAGCTATCCACATCCACATCGCCGCCTTTATGAAACACCGCATCAATCAGACTGCGATCGAGATCCGGATGGAAATCCGCGCCCTGTGAGTGCTGCACGCCGTGATCCGGCCACCAGATCTGCGCCAGACCATTCAGTTCACCGAGGGTATACACCGGCTCGCCAGAGACCGAGGCAAAGCTGCCGTGATTGGCCGGATGCCAGTCCTGCAACGCCACCACGCATTCACCGCGCGCGCGGAATTCGCGTGCATAGCGATTAGCAACGGCAACCGTCTGGTCACCTTCACGCACGGCCATCGGGCCGCCGGGGCAAAAATCGTTCTGAATATCGATGATTATCAATGCCCGCTTCATGGGATTTTGCTCCGTATCAGTCTTCGGTCAGTTCGCCACGTAAATTCTGCTGCATTTTGGCACGAATTTCAGCGCTGGTGAGGTTCTGGCTTAACAAAAAGTGCAGTTTAGTCAGGGTGGCCTCGACGGTCAGATCAAAACCACTGATCACGCCGGCGTGTTCCAGTGCGTTGCCGGTGGCGTAACCGCCCATATTCACCTTACCGGACATGCACTGCGTCAGGTTCACCACCACAATGCCGCGCTCGCTGGCCTGCTGCAGTTCGGCAAGAAACTCGGCGTTTTGTGGCGCGTTGCCCACACCGTAAGAGCGCAGAATCAGCGCCTTCACCGGCTGACGCAGGAAATTGCGCACCACGTCGGCAGAGATGCCCGGATAGATGGTCACTACGCCAATCGGCTGAGGCGTGATCGGATGGACGATCAGCTCACCGCTGCCGCGCGGTGCCGGCGGCGTATTGAGACGGCGAATATGGATGCCTGCTTCCAGCAGCGGCGACAGGTTCGGTGAGGCAAACGCATTAAAACCGTCGGCGTGGGCTTTGGTGGTGCGGTTACCGCGGAATAGCGTGTTGTTGAAGAACAGCGCCACTTCATTAATCGGATAGTTAGCCGCAACGTACAGCGAGTTCAGCAAATTTTGCTGACCGTCTGAGCGCAGCTCGGCCAGCGGGATCTGCGACCCGGTGACGATCACCGGCTTGGCCAGGTTCTCCAGCATGAACGACAGCGCCGACGCGGTGAACGCCATGGTATCGGTGCCATGCAGAATGACGAAACCGTCATAGCGATCGTAGTTCAGCTGGATGTCATCAGCGATTGACTGCCAGTCCTGCGGCGTCATATCCGAGGAGTCAATCAGCGGCTGGTATTCGTGGATGGTGAAATCCGGCATTTCCGGACGGTGAAACTCTGGCATCATCGCCAGTTGCTGCTGCAGATGGCCAGAGACCGGAATGTAACCCTGCGCGGAGCGTTGCATACCGATGGTCCCGCCCGTGTAGGCTACATAGATATTTTTCTTTTGCATGAATGGACTCAGACTTGCCGTAAAACGCGCAGTATAAGGCGATTGGCGGGGAAAAGCAGCCCGACCAGCGGCCGGGCTGTAAAGATTAGCGTACGTTGCCGCAGGTCAGGCAGAACGCGTAACGGTTTTGCGGATCGTTGAGATTATTCATCAGGCCCGGCTGCGCCTGCAGCGCGCCCATCACTTCGCTGACCGGAGCCGGCAGCCACACTTTCAGCGCGGCCGGCAGCACGGCCTGTGCCGACGCATTCATCTGGTTCAGCAGCAGGTCGATCATCCCCGGATCGTCCTGATACCAGCTCAGTTCAGGTTTCGCGACCTTCGCCAGCTCGGCGGCTTTGGCTACCGCATCGTCGAAGTCGCCCAGCGCATCCACCAGCCCGTTGGCTTTGGCATCGCTACCGGTCCAGACGTGACCCTGCGCGATGGCATCAATCTGCGGTGGCGTTTTATGGCGTGACGCCGCCACCAGACCGACAAAGTTGCGATAACCGTTTTCAATGGTCAGCTGCATCAGCTGCTGCACTTCCGTCGGCAGCGCTTTGGTGGTCGACACATCCGCCAGCGGCGAGGTGGCAACGCCATCGCTGTGCACGCCGATGCTGCTCAGGCTATTCTCCACCGTATTGATCACGCCAAAGATGCCGATCGACCCGGTCAGGGTGCTCGGCGCAGCGACGATGTAGTCGGCCGGCGTGGAGATCCAGTAGCCGCCTGATGCCGCCATGCCGCCCATTGAAACCACCACCGGCTTGCCGGCGTCGTGCGCCGCCGCCAGCTCTTCGCGGATGGCCTCAGAGGCCGTTACGCTGCCGCCCGGGCTGTTGACGCGCAGCACAATGGCTTTGATTTTGTCGTCGAGGCGGGCGTCACGGATTTGCGCAGCGGTGGTGTCGCCACCGACGTTGCCGGCGCTCTCTTCGCCGTCCATGATGGCGCCGCTGGCGAGAATCACCGCAATGTTGCCATCCTGCTGCGTCGGTTGTTTGACGTTGTAGTCATAGATGCTGACGTTGCGGTAGTCATTGCTGGCTTTATCCCAGCCGAAGGTTTTCACCAGCTCGCGATCGGCGGCAGCGCGCGAATCCAGCACATCCACCAGTTTGTTATCCAGGGCATATTTAGCAGTATCGCCCTGAACGGCCTGCAGACCGCTGATGATGCCCGCCGCCCCCGGGAACAGCTGCTGCGGCGTGATTTGCCGGTTGGCGGACACCGTGTTGAGGTAGTTCTGCCACAGCTGGCCGACCCAGCGGCCATCAGCATCGCGCGCTTCCGGCGACATATCATCACGCAGGAAAGGTTCAACTGCGGACTTATAGGTGCCGACACGGAACACGTGTGAGCTGACTTTCAGCTTATCCAGCAGGGATTTGTAATACAGGCCGTTGGTGGCGAAACCGTGCAGATCTACCGTGCCCTGCGGGGACAGATAGACCTTCGTGGCGTAGCTGGCGAGATAGTATTGCGCCTGGCTATAGCTGTCGCCGAGGGCAAAAATGGGTTTGCCCGCGTCGCGGAATTCGCGCAGCGCCTTACCCACGTACTGCAGCGAAGGCTGATCGCCGCCGGCAAAATCGCGCAGATCCAGCACCATGCCGGTGATATTTTTATCGCTCTTTGCCTGACGAATGGCATCGACCACATCAAACAACGAGTTTTCCTGCAAACGATCGCTGCTGGCACCCAGCAGCTGGCGGCTGATGCGGCTCAGACGATTGCTGACCGACGGTTTGTCCACCAGCACGCCGCTCAGATCGACTTTCAGCGCACCCTGCTGCACCGGTTCACTGCTGCTGGCGCTGGATAGCTGCAGCCAGATGCCGACGCCGGCCAGAATTAACACAATCAGGAACAGATTCAGGATAAATTCCCGGATAAAATTCAGCACCCGCCAGCTCCAGCGGAACAGGCCAGCAATAATTCGCCACAATGTGCGCATAAACTCTCCATATTCACGTAGCCAGGGCAGCCGGTGTGCGGTCTGCCCCGATGTCGGGTTCATCCTAAAGAGCAGCGTGCGAAAAGTCAGCAGGAAATCGCGCCAGACTGTTACAAAAGATCGCGCTGTGCCAGGATTAGCCCACGCTTTGTTAATCACGGGAGAATCAAGATGGATGCACTGGAATTACTGGTAAACCGTCGTTCAGCGTCGCGCCTGACCGAGCCGGCACCCGCCGGTGAAGTGCTGCAGAATATTCTGCACGCGGGTATGCGCGCACCGGATCACGGCACGCTGCAGCCGTGGCGCTTCATCATTATTGAAAATGAGGGGCGCGAACGCTTCAGCCATCTGCTGGAGCAGGCCGCACGCGACAGCCAGCTGGATGACAAAGCCATTGAGAAGGCCCGGACGTCACCGTTCCGCGCGCCGATGATCATCACCGTTGTCGCACACTGCGAAGCCTCCGCTAAAGTCCCGCGCTGGGAGCAGGTCGTGTCCGCTGGCTGCGCGGTGATGGCGATGCAAATGGCGGCTGTCGCGCAGGGCTTTAACGGCATCTGGCGCAGCGGGCCATGGACCGACCATCCGCAGGTACGCGCCGCCTTTGGCTGCCGCGAGCAGGATGCGATTGTGGGTTTCCTCTACCTCGGAACGCCGCAGCTGAAAGCCAATACCACCGTGGTTGCGCCCGACAGCGAGGCGTTTGTCAGTTATTTCTGACAGACAGCAGCGGGTTTCTGCGGCAAGGTGCATGCAACGACACTGATTGCACAGTCGCTGTGCGAAAGATCGCGCTTAGCGGCGACAGCGCTTACCAGCAGCGGGCAGCCAGGCTAACATAGCCCTCTCTGTTCAGCGCACAAGGAACCCGCCATGAGCGAACCGCTTCGTTTGACGCAATACAGCCACGGCGCTGGCTGCGGCTGTAAAATTTCACCTCAGGTGCTTGAGACCATTCTGCACAGCGAACTGGCTGCCTTTCACGATCCGCGACTGCTGGTCGGCAATGAAACCCGTGACGATGCTGCCGTGTACGATCTTGGTAACGGCACGGCGGTGGTCAGCACCACTGACTTCTTTATGCCCATCGTTGACGATCCGCACACCTTTGGCCGTATCGCGGCCACTAACGCCATCAGTGATATTTACGCCATGGGCGGCAAACCGATCATGGCTATCGCTATTCTCGGCTGGCCGGTTAATGTGCTGGACGCGAAAGTGGCACAGCAGGTGATTGAAGGCGGTCGCGCGGCCTGCCAGGCGGCTGGCATCGCGCTGGCGGGGGGCCACTCAATCGATGCGCCGGAGCCGATTTTTGGCCTTGCCGTTACCGGCATCGTTGACGTGGTGCGCGTGAAAAAGAACAGCGCTGCGCAGGCGGGCTGCGAGCTGTTCCTCACCAAACCGCTTGGCATCGGTATTCTGACTACTGCAGAGAAAAAAGGGCTGCTGCGTGCGGAGCATCAGACGCTGGCGGCGCAGGTGATGTGCCAGCTCAATAGCGCAGGGGCGGAATTTGCTAAACTGCCCGGCGTCAGCGCCATGACCGATGTCACCGGCTTTGGTCTGCTGGGGCATCTGAGTGAAATCTGTCTGGGCTCCGGCCTGCGCGCACATGTGCAGGCCGCACAGGTACCGCGTCTGCCCGGCGTGGACCAGTACATTGCGGCCGGCGCGGTGCCGGGCGGCACCAGCCGCAACTTCGCCAGCTACGGCGAGCACATTTCTGCCATGGATGAGGCCACGCGCGCACTGCTGTGCGATCCGCAAACTTCCGGCGGGCTGCTGGTGGCGGTGCAGCCTGACGCTATTGCGGCGTTTCACGCGTGCGCCGTGCAGGCTGGCGTCGAGGCCACGGCGATCGGCTCGCTGCTGCCGGCCGACCGCGCCCATCCACTGATTACTGTAGTCACCTGACGTAAAGGAACGACGCCATTCATGCGTTTGTTTATTGCTGAAAAACCCAGTCTGGCACGCGCCATCGCCGATGTGCTACCCAAACCGCATCGACGTGGCGACGGCTATATTGCCTGTGGTAATGACCAGGTTGTGACCTGGTGTGTCGGGCATCTGCTGGAGCAGGCGCAGCCTGACAGCTATGACAGCCGCTATGCGCGCTGGAATCTGGCGGATTTACCCATCATCCCGGACAAATGGCGCCTGCAGCCGCGCCCGTCGGTGGCGAAGCAGCTCAAAGTGATCGAGGGCTTACTGCAGCAGGCCAGCGTGGTGGTGCACGCCGGTGACCCGGATCGCGAAGGACAACTGCTGGTCGACGAAGTGCTCGATTATCTGCAGCTGCCGGCTGAAAAGCGCCAGCAGGTGCAGCGCTGCCTGATTAACGACCTCAACCCTGCGGCGGTCGAGCGCGCGGTGAGCCGTTTGCGCGAGAACCGTGAATTCATTCCGCTGTGCGTCTCGGCGCTGGCCCGGGCGCGTGCTGACTGGCTGTATGGCATCAACATGACGCGCGCCTGGACGCTGCTGGGCCGCAACGCCGGTTACGACGGCGTGCTCTCGGTGGGACGCGTTCAGACGCCGGTGCTGGGGCTGGTGGTGAGGCGCGATGAAGAGATCGAAAACTTTGTGCCGAAGGATTACTTCGAAGTCAAAGCGCACATCGTCACCCCGAAAGAGGAGCGCTTCGTTGCCAGCTGGATCCCCAGCGATGCCTGTGAACCGTGGCAGGATGACGAGGGCCGTTTGCTGCATCGTCCTCTCGCCGACCACGTGCTTGAACGTATCAACGGCAAACCGGCGTGGGTTACCGGCTACAACGATAAGCGGGAGTCAGAAACGGCGCCGCTGCCATTTTCCCTCTCCAGCCTGCAAATCGAGGCGGCGAAGCGTTTTGGCCTGAGTGCCCAGACGGTACTGGACTGCTGTCAGCGTTTGTATGAAACCCATAAGCTGATTACGTATCCGCGTTCGGACAGCCGCTATCTGCCGGACGAACATTTTGCCGGACGTCATGCGGTGCTGAACGCCATTCAGGCGCATCAGCCGGACGTATCGCTGCCGGCGGATTTCAATGCGGATCAGAAAAATCGCTGCTGGGACGATAAAAAAGTGGATGCGCACCATGCCATCATTCCTACGGCGCGCGCCAGCAAGGTGAACCTGAGCGACAATGAAGCCAATATTTACGCTCTGATTGCGCGCCAGTATCTGATGCAGTTTTGTCCCGACGCGGTATTTCGCAAATGCGTCATCGACCTCGATATCGGCGGTGGCAGGTTCGTCGCCAAAGCACGTTTTCTTGCCGAAGCCGGCTGGCGTGCGCTGCTGGGCAGTAAAGAGCGCGATGAAGAGAATGACGGCACGCCGCTGCCGGTGGTGAGCAAAGGCGATGAGCTGTTGTGTGAGCGTGGTGAGGTGCTGGCGAAGCAGACTCAGCCGCCGCGGCCGTTCACCGACGCCACGCTGCTGTCGGCCATGACCGGTATTGCCCGCTTTGTGCAGGATAAAGAATTAAAGAAAGTGCTGCGTGCGACCGATGGTTTAGGAACGGAAGCGACGCGTGCCGGCATCATAGAATTGCTGTTCCGCCGTACATTTCTGGTGAAAAAAGGTCGCTATATTCACTCAACCGAGGCGGGCAGGGCGCTGATTCATGCGTTACCGGAGATGGCCGCGCGGCCGGATATGACGGCGCACTGGGAGTCAACGCTTACCCGCATCAGTGAAAAAGCCTGTCGCTATGACGAGTTTATGCAGCCGCTGGTCAGTACCTTAATTGGTTTGATTGGTGAGGCGCGCCAGAGGCCGTCACTGCAGGCTTTTCGTGGATTAGCCGCGACCGGAGCGAAGACGCGCAGTAAAAGTAAAACGCCCCGGCGCAAAACGAAGGAGACGGAATAATGCGTTACGCAACGCTGTTGCTGAGTGGGCTGCTGCTGTGCAGCCATGCCGCGCTGGCTAATCGCCAGCCGGAGCCCGCGCGAATGGGCAATACCGATGTGGTGGTGGATATGCCGCCGGAAGTGTGGACGCAGGGGCAGAATCGTCAGCAGAACAACTGCCTGCAGTGCTGTATCTATGAAAACCGCAGCTACTCCGAAGGCGCCGTGGTGAAAGCAGAGGGCGTACTGCTGCAGTGTGCGCGTGACGAAAAAGTGCTGGGCACCAATCCGCTGATTTGGAAAATCATTAAATAAGCGGGCGTGGCGCGCAGGCGCCACGCTGTTCAGTTACAGCCTGAAACTGGACCACACTGGCGCGTGATCGGACGGTTTGTCCATACTGCGAATGTCGTAGTCGATGCCGCTGTCGATGCAGCGCGACGCCAGAGGTGGGCTGGCCAGCAGCAGATCGATGCGCAGACCGCGGTTGTCATCAAATCCTTTTGAGCGATAGTCGAACCACGAGAAGCGATCTGCGGTCTCCGGGTTTTTCTCACGCCACGTATCGACCAGTCCCCACTGCAGCAAACGGTCCATCCACTCGCGCTCTTCCGGCAGGAAAGAGCATTTGCCGGTGCGCAGCCAGCGCTTGCGGTTCTCTTCACCAATACCAATGTCCAGGTCAGTACTGCTGATGTTCATATCGCCCATGATCAGCACCGGCTTGTCGGCTGCCAGTTGCTGCTCGAGATAGCTTTGCAGGTCGCGATAAAACTTCTCTTTGGCCGGGAACTTGATGGGATGGTCACGGCTTTCCCCCTGCGGGAAGTAACCGTTGATGACGGTGATATCGCCAATCGGGCTGGGAATTTCTGCCATGATCAGACGTCGCTGGGAATCTTCGCCGTCATCAGGAAAACCGCGTCGAACTGCTACCGGCTGCGTCTTGGTCAGCAGCGCCACGCCGTAATGGCCTTTCTGGCCGTGATAAAACACGTTGTAACCGAGTTTGCTGACCTCTTCCAGCGGGAACATGTCATCGTGCACTTTGGTTTCCTGGAGGCCGATGACATCCGGTTGATGCTGTTCAACCAGCGCCGCCAGCTGATGAAGGCGTGCGCGCAAACCGTTGATGTTAAAAGAGACAAATTTCATTTCGCTGCCATTTTTCGTCGCAAAAGGTTGCGGCGATGGTAACCAGGTTTGCGGCAAAAGTCATGGCTTGCGTCATAAGAGCGTGACGATAAGAGCGAGAGGCAGAACGCAGGTGATTTGTGGTGGGAGACGCAGGAGAGCGGGGTAAGACAGGCGGTGCCGTTCAGCTGGGGGCGTTGATGTGAATATCCAGGTGCGCATTAATGCGCACCCTACAATCCAGGCGACAACTGGGACGATGAGAATATAAACCGGTCACATGGGTAACACTTGAGGCCGTATCATTGTAGATACCGTCTTGCCGGTTACCTGGCAAGACATATTTCGGCATCGAACGGACGACCCGATTTCAGCACGCCATAAGCCAGCTGCAGCAGCTTCTTCATCGCCGCGCACACCACGACTTTTCCCGTTTTCTTACCCGCATCCAGCCGTTTCTTCAGCGCACTCACCGCCGGATTCCACTTCATCGCCACTATCGCAGGCATGTACAGGGCCTTGCGCATCGCGCTGTTGCCCATCTTCGATATCCTGCTTTTGCCCTTCCACTCACCGGACTCCTGCCGCATCGGATTCAGACCCACCCACGCCACAAGCGCCTTGCTGCTGCTGAACCTCGACATGTCCCCCAGATACGCCAGCATCGTGCTGCTCAGCACGCCCGCGATGCCCGGGATGGACTCCAGCAGTTCCCTGTTCTTTTTAAGGCCCGGGTCATTGTCGATATGGTCGTTTATTGCCCGCTTCGTTTCGTCTATCTGCGCATCCAGCGCCGCAATGACCACGCGGATTGAGGGCTGCACCACCGCATCCGAGACCTCCAGCCGGTTCTCTTCCATCTGCCGCATTTCCTGAAGATTCGTCAGGCGCTTCACCAGCGCCTTCAGCCTGCGTTCATTCAGCGGCGCCGGCTGCCACAGCGACGGGCCGTGCAGTTTACAGTAGCGCGCTATCATGCGCGCATCGTCTTTATCCGTCTTGTTACGGCTCAGCTCCGCCTGTCCGAAGCGCCTGATGCGCGCGGGATTTTCCACGCTGACATCATAGCCTTCGTCGTGCAGGAAGGTGGCCAGCGGCTCACTGTACGCGCCGGTAGCCTCCATGCAGATATGGCAGCAGCCGAACGGCTCCAGCCATTTTTTCAGGGCGATAAAGCCCTTAGGGGTGTTGGGAAAGACTTTGGTTTTGTAAGACGTGTCGCCTTTCCAGACGGCCACATCAAACTTTCCGGAGGCAACATCAATGCCGACAGGCATACGGGTTTGCATAGATTCTCCTTAACAGCACAGGGAAACCGCCATGACCATCCTTATGGATGCGTGCTCGGGGCACAGGATACCGTCCGGTCTTGAAGGCGGGAGTTAAGTTGCCGGGGATAAATCTACGAAGCAGGCTTTATGCCCAGGGGGCGCCCCCATCTCACCAGCAACTTCCCGATGATCAGTCGGGGATCATCATACCCGGAGGAGAATGATCGGGATATAAGGGGCGCCATTGATGGCGACCAGGCATCGCGTAAATTCAGATGTCGGTCTGGTGAAAAGTGCAGCATGAAATGGTGGCGGGAGAAGGATTATTCGCCGCAAGCGGCTCACCCTGCGGGCCGCGCTGCGCGCGTTGTCTCACTGCGTTCGACCCGAACCTTCGGTCGAAGCTTCTCATCCTTCTCCAGGTGTTATTAACTGGCTTTGTTGACTGGCTGGAAGAAGAGTGCAGCATAGAATGGTGGCGGGAGAAGGATTCGAACCTTCGAAGTCGATGACGGCAGATTTACAGTCTGCTCCCTTTGGCCGCTCGGGAATCCCGCCAGGGATATGAAGCTCAGAAGATTCAGGCACAGAATGGATTCAGATGGTGGCGGGAGAAGGATTCGAACCTTCGAAGTCGATGACGGCAGATTTACAGTCTGCTCCCTTTGGCCGCTCGGGAATCCCGCCACTGGCCTGAATCTTTATGCCTGAAAGCGGGGCGCATCATACCAAATGCGTTCAGTCTGTAAAGCGCCCGCAGTAAAAAACTCAATCGTTTGCCCACTTTTTACGCGTGGCGCTGAAGAGTTGCGCAAATCAGCGCCGCAGTGGTTAAAGAATGATCGTGCGGTTACCGTAAACAAACACGCGCTGGCCCAGCACTTTATACAGCGCGCGGCTCAGTACATTCTTTTCCACGTCGCGTCCGGCACGCATCATCTCTTCAGCGGTATAGCTGTGATCGACGTTAATCACGTCCTGCATGATGATCGGGCCTTCATCCAGGTTGTCGTTCACGTAGTGCGCGGTGGCACCGATGATCTTCACGCCGCGCTCATAGGCCTGATGATAAGGACGGGCGCCAATAAAGGCTGGCAGGAACGAGTGGTGAATATTGATGATCTGGTTGGGATAACGCTGTACAAACGCCGGCGTCAGCACGCGCATATATTTCGCCAGCACCACGTAATCCGGCTGATAGCGATCGATCTCATCCGCCATGCGGTTATCGTGCTCTTCGCGCGTCAGGCCTTCATGGCTGACCAGCACGAACGGGATGTCAAAACGCTCGACCAGCGAACGCAGCGTTTCATGGTTACCAATAACGGCGGCGATTTCCATATCCAGACCACCAAAGGCGCTCTTCATCAGCAGATCGCCCAGGCAATGCGCCTCTTTGGTGACCAGAATCACCACGCGGCGACGTCCGGCGCTGTGCAGCTCACGTACCGAACCGGTCGGCAGCGCGCTGTCGAGGTCAGCCAGCAGCGTGTTGTCGTTGAAAATGCCTTCCAGCTCTGTGCGCATGAAAAAGCGCCCGGTACGGTGATCGACGAACTCATTGTTCTGCACAATGTTCAGTTCGTGCTTGTAGCAAATGTTGGTGATCTTGGCGATCAGACCTTTGGCATCGGGGCAAATGGTCCGTAAAACTTTTCGTTGCATGGTTTGCGCTTGCATCTCGATCAGAGTCCTGTCAAAGCGATGAATGGTGAAGCTGTTGGGCATCTGTCCAGATTAGCCACAACATTTTTTGTATTTTTTATCGGAGCCACAAGGACAGCGATCGTTACGCCCTAACTCCGGCGTTGTTCCGTCGACATAGTACCAGCGTTGATCCTCGCGAAGAAAGCGTGAACATTCATACAGGCTGCAGGTACGGCCTTTTTCGAGATAACGCGCAAAAAAAGTCACGAAGGCTTCATTCTCATGGCTTCCGTGATTACAACGGGTTACATTCAGGCCAAGCCATTCTGTGGTGGCGAAACTTTCGGATAATAGCGTCTCCAGTCCGGCCACGCGCTGGCTGGGATGCCAGGTTTCTACCAGCCAGGCGGCGTTTTGCTTAACGTAAGCGCTGTAACGCGAGCGCATTAACTGTTCAGCGCGCTGTGGCGTTTGTTGCCCGTTCAGAAAGGGCTGACAACATAGGCTATACTGCTCTCCGCTGCAGCAGGGGCACTTTTCGGACACATCATCTCCTGAGAGTGATTAAAGTTAATGAAAGTGTGCGCTATGTTAGCCGACTGGCCAGCGTGAAGCTACGCATCAGGTTGATCACGAGGTGAGATGAGAAAAGTCAGGATTGGGCTGGCCCTGGGATCGGGCGCTGCCAAAGGCTGGGCGCATATTGGTGTCATCAACGCGCTGGAGCGCGCCGGTATTGAGGTGGATGTCGTCGCCGGCTGTTCCGTCGGCGCACTGGTGGGTTCTGCCTACGTCAACGGCCGTCTGGCGTTGATGGAGAAGTGGGTCAGCGCATTTCGCTACTGGGATGTTATCCGTCTGATGGACCTCTCATGGCAGCGTGGCGGCCTGCTGCGCGGCGACCGGGTGTTTAGCCATATCCGTCAGCTGATCCCTAACGAGCTCATCGAAGACGCGGATAAGCGCTTTGGCGTGGTGGCAACCAACCTCAGCACCGGACGCGAGCTGTGGCTGACCGAAGGGGATTTGCACCAGGCGGTGCGTGCATCGTGTAGTATGCCAGGCTTATTGCCTCCGGTTGGCTACAATGGTTATTGGCTGGTGGATGGTGCAGTGGTCAATCCGGTGCCGATTTCGCTAACCCGCGCGCTGGGCGCTGACATTGTGATTGCCGTCGACCTGCAACATGATGCGCACTTGATGCAGCAGGATCTGCTGTCGGTCACGCCGCAGAGCGGTGAAGAGGCGGCAGCGGCAGAAGCACTGAGCTGGGGCAAAAAACTGCGCCAGCGTCTGATGGGGTTAACCCATCGGCGCGCCAGCCAGTCTCCAGGCGCGATGGAAATTATGTCAACGTCAATCCAGGTATTGGAAAATCGCCTGAAACGTAACCGTATGGCAGGCGATCCGCCGGATGTGCTGATTCAGCCTTTTTGTCCGCAGATTTCAACGCTGGACTTTCATCGGGCTGAAGAGGCCATTGCGGCAGGCAAGGCCGCCGTGGAGAAAAAAATGGATGAACTATTACCGCTGGTCCGTAGCAGATAATCAGTTGTTCATTCACGGGGGTTGTGACTTCAGCCAATTCTGAAAGGCGCAACGGCGTTTTATGAACCACTATTGAAATATCTGGTACGCAGGGGGAGAGAATGGAAAAACCGCTAATCGGCAAAAAGATACTCATTGTCGAAGATGAGGTCGTTTTCCGTTCATTGCTGGACACATTGTTAACTGGCCTCGGAGCCAGCACGTTCGAAGCGGGCGACGGACTCGACGGCCTGAGTTTACTCGCCGCGCAGTCAGTGGACCTGGTCATTTGCGATCTGGAAATGCCGCGCATGGGCGGTATTGAGTTTGTCGAGCGAATTCGTACACGCGGTAATAGCGTGCCCATCCTGATCATCTCCGCCACGCAGAACATGGCTGACATTGCCCACGTGCTGCGCCTTGGCGTGCAGGACGTGCTGCTCAAGCCGCTAAAAAACCTGGAACGTTTCCGTGAAGCGGTGTTTGAGTGCCTCTATCCTTCGATGTTCACCTCGAAAGTGGAAGAAGATGAACAGCTCTTTCAGGACTGGGATGCCCTGGTACGCGATCCGCTCGCTGCCGCCAAGCTGCTCAAACAGCTGCAACCGCCAGTCCAGCAAACCATCGCCAGCTGCCGCATAAACTATCGTCAACTCACCATGGCGGAACAGCCGGGGCTGGTGCTGGATATTGCCGCGCTGTCGGACAAAGATCTGGCGTTTTATTGCCTTGACGTAACGCGTGCCGGCGACAACGGCGTGCTGGCTGCATTATTGCTCAGAGCACTGTTCAACGGTTTATTGCAGGAGCAACTGTCCGGGCAAAAGCAGCGTCTGCCGGAACTCAATGGTCTGCTGCGCCAGGTGAATATGCTGTTGCGTCAGGCCAACCTGAACGGTCAGTTCCCGCTGCTGGTGGGCTACTACCATCGTCAGTTGAAAAATCTGATTCTGGTTTCAGCCGGTCTGAATGCCACGCTGCACATCAATACTCAGCAAATCCAGCTCAGTAACGGTGTGCCGCTTGGCACTATGGGCAGCACCCATCTTAATCAAATCAGCCAGCGCGCCGATGCCTGGCAATGTCACGTCTGGGGAGCCGGCGGCCGGCTTCGCCTGATGTTATCGTCCGAATAATAGCCACTCAGATTTATATTTTCCGCGGGTTAAAGACAGGGCCAAAGCTTAGCTTTACACTTGGGTAATAGTCTTAAATTCCGCGGATTAACTCCATCCAGGATAAATCCGTCTGACACTAACTGATATACTCATTTCGTTTTTAAACCGACATATCAAGTATTAACTTGAACGGCCTATTAAGAGAGGTATTTGATGTCTGCCTATAAGTCTAAAGTAAAAAAAGCGGTAATCCCGGTTGCAGGTCTGGGTACGCGTATGCTGCCTGCTACCAAAGCTATTCCAAAAGAGATGTTACCGCTGGTCGATAAGCCGTTGATCCAGTATGTCGTGAACGAGTGTATTGCTGCGGGTATTAATGAGATCGTGCTGGTTACGCACTCCTCTAAAAACTCCATCGAAAACCATTTTGATACCAGTTTCGAACTGGAAGCGATGCTGGAAAAACGCGTGAAGCGTCAGCTGCTGGATGAAATCCAGTCCATCTGCCCGCCACACGTCACCATCATGCAGGTACGTCAGGGTATCGCCAAGGGCCTCGGTCACGCCGTGATGTGTGCTCATCCGCTGGTCGGTGATGAGCCAGTCGCGGTGATTCTGCCAGACGTGATTATTGATGAGTACGAATCTAACCCAACCAAAGATAACCTGGCAGAAATGCTGACGCGCTTCGAAGAGAGCGGTCGCAGCCAGATCATGGTTGAGCCAGTTGCCGATGTCACCGCTTACGGCGTGGTTGACTGCCAGGGCGCAGAGCTGGCACCGGGCCAGAGCGCACCGATGGTGGGCGTGGTTGAGAAGCCAAAAGCCTCGGAAGCGCCATCTAACCTGGCGGTAGTGGGGCGTTACGTGCTGTCTGCGGACATCTGGCCTCTGCTGGCGAAGACCCCTCCGGGTGCCGGCGGCGAAGTGCAGCTGACCGACTCCATCGCCATGCTGATGGAAAAAGAGACCGTAGAAGCTTACCACCTGACCGGCGTGAGCCACGACTGCGGTAATAAACTGGGTTATATGCAAGCTTTTGTTGAGTATGGCGTGCGTCATCCGGTGCTGGGCAAAGATTTCGCTCAGTGGCTCGACGGCGTTGCAGGCAACAAAAAGTAATTCATTAAGCACAGGATAATTCAATGAAAGTCACTGTATTTGGTATCGGCTATGTCGGTCTGGTTCAGGCTGCGGTGTTGGCCGAAGTCGGACATGACGTTCTCTGTATTGATGTCGACGAAAAGAAAGTCGAAAGCCTGAAAAAGGGCATCATCCCAATTTTTGAACCGGGCCTGACGCCGCTGGTTATGTCTAACTATGAAGCGGGGCGTCTGAAATTCAGCACCAACGCAGAAGAGGGCGTAAACCATGGCGTAATGCAGTTTATTGCTGTGGGCACGCCGCCGGATGAGGATGGCTCTGCCGACCTGAAATATGTGACTGCGGTTGCGCGTACTATCGCGCAGCACATGAACGATCACAAAGTCGTCATCGACAAATCTACCGTACCGGTAGGCACCGCTGACCGCGTGCGCGCGGTGATGAGCGAAACGCTGAAGCAGCGTGACGCCAATATCGCGTTCGATGTGGTCTCCAACCCGGAGTTCCTGAAAGAGGGCGCCGCAGTTAACGATTGCATGCGTCCGGAACGTATCGTGGTGGGCACCGACAATGATGAGGTGGTCGAACTGCTGCGTGAACTGTACGAGCCGTTTAACCGTAATCACGATCGCATGATTCTGATGGATATCCGCAGTGCAGAGCTGACCAAATATGCAGCTAACTGCATGCTGGCAACCAAAATCAGCTTCATGAACGAGATTTCCAACCTTGCGGAACGCCTGGGTGCTGACGTGGAAAAAGTACGTCAGGGCATCGGTTCTGATTCACGCATCGGTTATCACTTTATTTATCCGGGCTGTGGTTACGGCGGTTCCTGCTTCCCGAAAGACGTGCAGGCGCTGATTCGCACTGCAGAGTCAATCGGCTACACCCCGCGCCTGTTGCAGGCGGTAGAAGACGTCAACGATTCGCAGAAGAACAAGCTGCCGACGTTTATTAAACGTCACTTTGGCGACGATCTGCGTGGCAAGACGTTTGCGCTGTGGGGTCTGGCGTTCAAACCGAACACCGACGATATGCGTGAAGCCTCAAGCCGCGTGCTGATGGAAGCACTGTGGCAGGCGGGCGCAACGGTGCAGGCGTTTGATCCGGAAGCGATGGAAGAAGCCCAGCGCATCTACGGCCATCGTGACGATCTGAAGCTGTGCGGCACTAAAGAAGCTGCGCTGCAGGGCGCTGATGGTCTGGTGATCTGCACCGAGTGGCAGAACTTCCGTGCTCCGGATTTCGACGTGATTAAATCCTCGTTAAAACAACCCGTGATTTTTGATGGTCGTAACCTGTATGATCCGGAGCGTATCAGCAAACGCGGTTTCGTTTATTATGCAATCGGCCGCGGAGCGTCTATTCAAATTGTGTAATAAATGAGGGATGTATGAATTTTCTGGTCACCGGCGCGGCAGGATTTATTGGTTTTCACGTTAGTCAGCGTTTGCTGGCTGCCGGTCACCAGGTTGTTGGTATCGATAACCTGAATGATTACTACGATGTCAGCCTGAAACAGGCGCGCCTCGACCAGATTACCGCACATCCCGCGTTTACTTTCCTTAAAATGGACCTGGCGGATCGCCAGGCCATTTCTTCCCTGTTTGAACAGCATGCTTTTGCGCGCGTGATCCATTTAGGCGCACAGGCAGGGGTTCGCTATTCCATCGAGAATCCGCACGCCTACGCTGATGCCAACCTGATTGGTCACTTAAATATTCTGGAAGGTTGCCGTCATCATAAGATTGGCCACCTGCTGTATGCTTCATCGAGTTCGGTTTATGGCCTGAACCGTAAAATGCCGTTCTCCACGGATGATTCCGTTGATCATCCGGTATCACTTTATGCTGCGACGAAAAAAGCCAACGAATTAATGTCGCATACCTATTCACACCTTTACCAATTACCTACCACCGGATTGCGCTTCTTTACCGTTTATGGTCCGTGGGGCCGTCCGGATATGGCGCTGTTTAAGTTCACCCGCGCGATACTGGCCGGTGACGCGATTGATGTGTATAACCGCGGCCAGATGACACGTGACTTTACCTATATTGATGATATTGCCGAAGCGATTGTGCGTTTGCAGGACGTGATTCCGCAGGCAGATGAAAACTGGACGGTGGAAAACGGCTCGCCTGCCACCAGTTCGGCGCCGTATCGCGTGTACAATATTGGCAATAGTCAGCCTACCAGCCTGATGACTTACATTGAGTCGCTGGAAAAAGCGCTGGGGATTGAGGCGAAGAAAAATATGCTGCCGATGCAGCCCGGCGATGTATTAGGCACCAGTGCAGACACCCAGCCGCTGTATGACGCGATAAATTTCCGCCCGCAGACCAGCGTAGAGCAGGGCGTGCAGCATTTTGTTGACTGGTACCGCGACTTCTATCAGCAATAAGTCGCGATAAAAAAAGGAAGCCAGCGGCTTCCTTTTTTCTTACCCGGTGTAAAACAGAGCACAGCGCCAGGGCTGGCATGCTGCGAAGCACTGGTTCCTTACAGCAGGAAATCGTCCAGTTGTTTACCTTGTTCTTCAATCGCTTTTTTAATCACGGCTGGCGTACGTCCCTGGCCGGTCCAGGTACGGTTCTCACCGTTCTCGTCGACGTAACCATACTTCGCCGGACGTGCCGCACGTTTGGCTTTACCTGGCGCTTTGGTTTCCGCTAATGCCTGCAGCAGTTCGTTTGGATCAATACCGTCTGCCATCAGCATTTCACGATATTGTTCCAGCTTACGGCTGCGCTCGGCATTTTCCGCCTGGGCAAGAGATTCTTCTTCACGACGTTCATTCACCACAACCTCAAGTTTTTCCAGCATCTCTTCCAGTGTTTCCAGAGAGCATTCCCGAGCCTGCGCGCGCAATGTACGGATATTATTAAGAATTTTAAGTGCTTCGCTCATTGTCCTAATCTCAAAATATAATAAATGGAGTTGTTCTGCCGCCTCATAATAGTGGCGGTGAAAAATAACTGCAATAGCCAGATTAAAAAGCAAAACGTAAAGTTAATGTTGTTAAGCTTTTTAAGGCGCTATTTATTATTCTTTTTATAGATTTGATAGCACAGGTTTTGCAGGGATAAATACCGCTGTGCGCCTTTCGCCCGGGCATCAGCGATAATAATACTGAATAAAATTGCTGCATGATCACGGCTTTGACATAACGTGCGAAATGTTGATAACGATGCTGCTGATCTATGACGATGACGTTAATTTGAGCAGTTGATAAAAATAATGCATCGCAACAGTGCAGCAGCTTTATGATAGACTCACGCGCAACAGTTTCGGGCAGTGACAAGAGACATTTATGGCGCAACTCTATTTTTATTACTCAGCGATGAACGCGGGAAAATCCACCGCATTGCTGCAGTCTTCCTACAATTACCATGAGCGCGGCATGCGTACGCTGGTGTATACCGCGGAAATTGACGACCGCTTCGGCGCCGGAAAAGTCAGCTCGCGTATTGGTCTTTCGTCTCCGGCTTTTTTATATAACGCGCAGACCAACCTGGAAAGTGAAATTGCGGAACAGCACGCGAAGCAGACGGTTCACTGTGTACTGGTGGATGAGAGCCAGTTTCTGACGCGTGAGCAGGTGAAAGCCCTGTCGGACGTGGTAGATAATCTGGATATTCCGGTGCTGTGTTATGGTCTGCGTACCGACTTTCGCGGTGAGTTATTTACCGGCAGTCAGTATTTACTGGCCTGGGCCGATAAGCTGGTGGAATTGAAAACCGTGTGTCACTGTGGACGCAAAGCCAGCATGGTGTTACGACTGGATGCTAAGGGTAAACCGTTCAGCGAAGGGGAGCAGGTGGTGATCGGTGGTAATGAGCGCTATATCTCTGTGTGCCGCAAGCACTATAAACAGGCGATTAATGACGGCTCGCTAAACGCCATTTACGGTTCACAACTGCCTCACGCCTGAATAGCCGCAGCATAAAAAAACCCGCCGCAGCGGGTTTTTTTGTATCAGGCCAATCAGGCCTTCTTGGTTTTCTTCTCACTCTTAACGGCTTTAGCTTCACCCTCAGCAGCAACACTGTTATCTGCTTCTGAGAACTCACGGCCATAGAAGGTATCCAGCATGATTTGTTTCAGTTCAGCAATCAGCGGATAGCGTGGGTTAGCGCCGGTACACTGGTCATCGAACGCATCATCCGCCAGCTTGTCGACTTTCGCCAGGAAGTCAGCTTCCTGCACGCCCGCTTCGCGGATAGAAGTTGGGATGCCCAGCTGAGTTTTCATCTCTTCCAGCCATGCCAGCAGTTTTTCAATTTTTTGCGCGGTACGGTCACCAGCCGCACTCAGACCGAGATGGTCAGCAATCTCAGCATAGCGGCGGCGTGCCTGCGGACGGTCGTACTGGCTGAAGGCAGTCTGCTTGGTTGGATTGTCATTCGCGTTGTAGCGAATCACGTTACAAATCAGCAGGGCGTTGGCCAGACCGTGTGGAATGTGGAACTCAGAGCCCAGTTTATGCGCCATGGAGTGACACACGCCGAGGAAGGCGTTGGCGAAAGCGATACCGGCAATGGTCGCCGCATTGTGAACACGCTCACGCGCCACAGGATTTTTCGCGCCGTCGCGGTAGCTGGCAGGCAGGTTCTCTTTCAGCAGCTTCAGTGCCTGCAGCGCCTGACCGTCAGAGTATTCGTTGGCCAGTACCGATACGTAGGCTTCCAGCGCATGGGTGACGGCATCCAGACCCCCAAAGGCGCACAGCGAACGCGGCATCTCCATTACCAGGTTGGCATCGACAATCGCCATATCCGGCGTCAGGGCATAGTCTGCCAGTGGATATTTCTGGCCGGTGGCATCGTCGGTTACTACCGCAAACGGGGTAACTTCTGAACCGGTACCGGAAGTGGTGGTGATGGCCACCATGCGCGCTTTGACACCCATTTTCGGGAACTTGTAGATACGTTTACGGATGTCCATAAAGCGCAGCGCCAGTTCTTCAAAGTGGGTTTCCGGATGCTCGTACATCACCCACATAATCTTGGCCGCATCCATCGGTGAACCGCCGCCCAGGGCGATGATTACGTCAGGTTTGAAGCTGTTCATCTGCTCGGCACCTTTACGCACGATGCTCAGCGTTGGGTCTGCTTCTACTTCAAAGAACACTTCGGTCTCAATACCGTGTGATTTCAGCACGCGGGTAACCTGGTCAGCATAACCGTTGTTGAACAGGAAGCGGTCGGTGACGATAAAGGCGCGTTTTGCACCGTCTGTCGCCACTTCTTCCAGCGCAATTGGCAGAGAACCGCGGCGGAAGTAGATAGACTTCGGAAGTTTATGCCACAACATATTTTCAGCTCGCTTGGCCACGGTTTTCTTGTTGATCAGGTGTTTTGGACCTACGTTTTCAGAGATAGAGTTACCACCCCATGAACCGCAGCCCAGCGTGAGTGAAGGGGCCAGCTTGAAGTTATACAGGTCACCAATCCCGCCCTGTGAAGCCGGGGTGTTGATCAGGATGCGCGCGGTTTTCATTTTGTCGCCGAAGAAGTTTACGCGCTCGCGCTGGTTGTCCTGGTCGGTATAAAGACAGGAGGTGTGGCCGATACCGCCCATTGCCACCAGTTTTTCTGCTTTATCCACCGCATCGTAATAATCTTTCGCGCGGTACATGGCCAGCGTTGGCGAGAGCTTCTCATGGGCGAATGGCTCAGACTCATCCACCAGTTTCACTTCACCAATCAGAATTTTGGTGCTCACCGGCACGCTAATCCCTGCCAGTTCAGCAATTTTGTAAGCCGGCTGACCGACAATCGCCGCGTTCAGCGCGCCATTTTTCAGGATGATATCCTGCACCGCTTTCAGCTCTTTGCCCTGCAGCAGGTAGCCACCGTGGCTGGCGAAGCGCTCACGCACGGCATCATAGACAGAATCCACCACAATCACTGACTGTTCAGACGCGCAAATCACGCCGTTGTCGAAGGTTTTTGACATCAGGATCGAGGCAACCGCGCGTTTGATATCGGCCGTTTCGTCAATTACTACCGGGGTGTTACCCGCGCCCACACCAATCGCTGGTTTGCCGGAGCTGTAAGCCGCTTTCACCATGCCCGGACCACCGGTGGCGAGAATCAGGTTGATATCCGGGTGATGCATCAGCTGGTTAGAGAGCTCAACCGATGGCGCATCAATCCAGCCAATAATGTCTTTTGGCGCGCCGGCCGCGATAGCAGCCTGCAGTACGATGTCAGCCGCTTTATTGGTGGCGTCTTTGGCACGTGGATGAGGAGAGAAGATGATACCGTTACGGGTTTTCAGGCTAATCAGGGCCTTGAAGATGGCGGTAGAGGTCGGGTTGGTGGTGGGCACGATGCCACAAATCAGGCCAATCGGCTCAGCGATGGTGATGGTGCCAAAGGTATCATCGGTGTCCAGCACGCCACAGGTTTTTTCGTCTTTGTAAGCGTTGTAGATATATTCGGAAGCGAAGTGGTTTTTGATGACTTTATCTTCAACGATACCCATGCCGGATTCGGCAACGGCCATTTTGGCGAGAGGGATACGGGCATCGGCAGCGGCGAGGGCGGCCGCACGGAAAATGGTATCAACTTGTTCCTGACTAAAATTGGCGTATTCGCGCTGTGCCTTTTTAACACGTTCTACCAGTGCGTTAAGCTCGGCAACATTAGTAACGGCCATAATACTCTCCTAAGGAAGTTAAACTTTTTTAGTAAACAAGCCTGAATCCAGAAGTATAGTCTCGTTACGCTTATGGATAGCTAAGGATGGCGATGCCCGTGCCGTTGCTTACTAAAAAGGTTTTTCCGCCAGGATGACCTGTGTCACAGGGTTGAGTTCCGATGGGCTAAGATTACCCCTGATGGGGTAGGCGATTTATGATGCAGATCAATTTAACTATCAGCTGACACCTTTCAGCGCTCACTTTTGCAAGTAAAGTTAGCGTCGACGGCTACAGAAGCCGATCTGACCCGCTGCAGGCCGATAACATCGCGCTAACAGTAGCGGAATAAACTGGGATAGTGCTTTAAGTGCAGCATTTATTTCTGCGTTAGCCTCTGGTGTTTCGCCAGGCTTTTGCACTACATTAAGCGCGATTTTTTTCGCCATCACCTGGAGCCCACCGTGACCCCTGCGCTACTCGATCTTTCTGGCTACATTAAATTTTTTGTGGGTTTGTTCGCGCTGGTTAACCCGGTCGGCATTATTCCGGTATTTATCAGCATGACCAGCTACCAGGCGGTGGCGGAGCGCAATAAAACCAACCTGACCGCGAACCTGGCGGTGGCGATTATCCTCTGGACCTCGCTGTTTCTTGGCGACGGTATCCTGCATCTGTTTGGTATCTCGATTGACTCTTTCCGCATCGCCGGTGGCATTCTGGTGGTCACCATCGCCATGTCGATGATCAGCGGCAAGCTGGGTGAAGACAAACAGAACAAGCAGGAGAAGTCAGAAACGGCGATTCGCGAAAGCATCGGCGTGGTGCCGCTGGCGCTGCCGCTGATGGCGGGGCCGGGCGCGATCAGCTCGACCATTGTCTGGAGCTCGCGTTATCACAGCTGGCCAAATCTGCTGGGCTTTACCCTGGCGATTGCGATATTTGCCTTCTGCTGCTGGTTATTATTCCGGGCCGCACCGCTGATGGTGCGCGTATTGGGACAAACCGGTATCAACGTCATTACGCGTATCATGGGGCTGCTGCTCATGGCGCTGGGCATTGAATTTGTCGTGACCGGAATGAAAGCCCTGTTTCCAGGATTACTGAATTAACGGCGGTTATTTTTTATCGCTAAGCGCTTTGTGAACCAGAATGGTGCAATTAAACGAAATATTGCACCATTATAGTGATTTTATTTGTCGCGCTTAATATTGGCTTAACCTCATCAGTTTTACTACTTATGCCATCCTGCACATAGCCTGACCCGCAAAATACTGTGATAATTGTCACAGTATATCCCTCTGCCCTGAAAATAATCCGCAGTATCATTCTATGGCTTGCGCTGTAAATCCGAATAAATATCCGGGCTTCAGCATTGAAAGCAGCAATATTAGTAAATATTATAAAGTTAGTTGATTAACGAATAATTAACGTGCAAATCAGGCTGAAATTCATTATTTATCAGTGGATTAATCGATAATTCTGCTCAAGAATTAACACTTTTCCTGTGCGCGGCAACGTGATAAAAGAGAATCAGCTAACATTTTTGTGGTTTAGCTTTGGCGTGCTGGCAACGCTTCTGATAATTTTCGGCTCACCGCAAAATTTTTTATCTGCTAGCAACAAATGTGTACGCTTCTTGCTTACTGCTATCAGGTTTATGTTGAAGGTTGATATTGGTTGATGAAAAGCATGGTAGCGAAAACGGCAGCGCGCACGTTTCTGGCGCTTTGCCTATCCAGTGCGCTGGCGCAAAGTCAGGCCGCTGAGATCCCAGCCGGGACGTCATTAGCGGATACGCAACGCATCGTTATTAACAACGGCAGCGAAGTGTCCTCGCTTGATCCACAAAAAGTCGAGGGTGTGCCGGAATCCAATGTGATTCGCAATCTGCTGGAAGGACTGGTTGAGACCGACAACAACGGTCAACTGGTGCCCGGCGTGGCGCAGCAGTGGCAAAATCAGCAGGGCCGCATCTGGACGTTCACGCTGCGTAAAGACGCCCGCTGGAGCAATGGTGAGCCGGTCACCGCGCAGGATTTTGTCTACAGCTGGCAGCGTCTGGCCGATCCCCGCACCGCCTCGCCGTACGCCAGCTATTTGCAGGCTGCGCACATCAGCAACATTGATGCCATCCTCGCCGGTAAAGCTGCGCCTTCCCAGCTCGGCGTGAAAGCGCTGGACGATCATCATTTGCAGGTTACGCTCTCTGAACCGGTCCCGTATTTTGTTGATATGCTGGCTCATACTTCGATGAAACCGGTGTATCGTCCGGCGGTAGAGCAGTGGGGCGATGCCTGGACACAGCCGCAGCACTACGTGGGTAATGGTGCTTACACGCTGGCAGATTGGGTGGTGAACGAGCAGATCGTGGTGAAGCGTAATCCGCACTACTGGGACAATGCCCATACCACGCTGGACGAAGGCGTGTTTCTGGCGCTCACCTCTGAGAATAGCGATATAAACCGCTATCGCAGTGGCGGTACCGACATGATCAACAGCGTGGTGCCGCCCGATATGTTCAAAAAGCTGCAGCAGGCGCTGGGAGACGAAGGAAAAGTCAGCCCGCTGCTGTGCACCTTCTATTACGAAATCAATAACAAGAAAGCGCCGTTTGACGACGTCCGCGTACGCAACGCGCTGAAGTTAACGCTCGACCGCGACATCATCGCGCAGAAAATTATGGGGCAGGGACAGATCCCGGCCTACGGCCTGACGCCGCCCTTTATTCACGGTATTTCTCTC
>NZ_VOQX01000170.1:0-4547 GCF_016643525.1 Pantoea sp. Morm
CGGCGTGGCCTGGGCAGTCAACGTGTGCGTAGTGACGGGTCGGGGTTTCATATTCAACGTGAGAGGTGTTGATGGTGATACCACGAGCCTTCTCTTCTGGCGCGTTATCGATCTGATCGAATGCACGCGCCTGGCCGCCGTAGGTTTTAGCCAGAACGGTGGTGATTGCCGCAGTCAGAGTGGTTTTACCGTGGTCGACGTGACCGATGGTGCCCACGTTTACGTGCAGTTTGTTACGTTGAAATTGCTCTTTAGCCATCGCTTGTCCCTCTAAGACACGGATATATCAAAGATATCGTCACATTAACCAGGCAAAACCTGATGTTAGTTTTACAGAGAGAGAATCAGGAGAGAGATAAAGGAAGTGGTGCTGATACCCAGAGTCGAACTGGGGACCTCACCCTTACCAAGGGTGCGCTCTACCAACTGAGCCATATCAGCACATCTGGAGCGGGCAGCGGGAATCGAACCCGCATCATCAGCTTGGAAGGCTGAGGTAATAGCCATTATACGATGCCCGCATCCTGGAACTCGGCTACCTGTTCTTTCTGTAGCTTATGAATAATAAAAGAAGACCTTCTATTATTCGAGCCAGTCAGAGTTTCCGACTGACGGTGATCACGCTACTGCGCAATCTGAATTCGAAGGTGAGAGAGTTGAACTCACCCATCAGATAAGCCTTTATCTGACGCTCAACCGAGAGGTTGAGATGGTGGTGGGAGAAGGATTCGAACCTTCGAAGTCTGTGACGGCAGATTTACAGTCTGCTCCCTTTGGCCGCTCGGGAATCCCACCTACTTGATGGTGCCGGCTACCGGAATCGAACTGGTGACCTACTGATTACAAGTCAGTTGCTCTACCAACTGAGCTAAGCCGGCATCAAGTGACGCGCATTCTAGGAAGACCGGGTTCAGGATGCAACAAAAAAATTGCTAAATTTGCACTACCGCTTACTATTTGTGCAAATCCTCGCAAAACGCCCCGCCAGCGCAGCAAAAAGCAGCAAACATGGTGTGTTTTTCCGCCAGCCCACAGCCTGATTATTCTTTGATACTGCGTTAGCCTCATACTGTGATCATAAAAATGCGGGCCTGCTTACGAAAGCGTGCTCAGGTTTATCATTTTACTTCTTTTTAAAGTCACACTGGTGTTACCCTCCTGCCCATTGTTCTCGTTAAATTACCCCTGTGACGTACAACTGAGTTCGACACATCGCTGTATGCCTGTTGCTGCAAGGTGTTGATGAGCCAGAATTTGCGGTCAGATGCATGCTTATGAGTAAAAAAACGACGCCACTGACGACGCCCTACCTGCAGTTTGATCGCCAGCAATGGGCTGCGCTGAGAGATTCTGTACCGATGACGCTGGCCGCCAGTGAAATTGAACGGCTGCGCGGTATCAATGAAGATCTTTCGCTGGAAGAAGTTGCCGAGATCTATCTGCCGCTATCACGTCTGCTGAACTTCTATATCAGTTCAAATCTGCGCCGTCAGGCGGTGCTGGAGCAGTTCCTTGGCACCAATGGCCAGAAGATCCCGTACATTATCAGTATTGCCGGCAGTGTCGCCGTCGGTAAAAGCACCACCGCGCGCGTGTTACAGGCGCTGCTTAGCCGCTGGCCCGAGCACCGCAAGGTGGAACTCATCACCACCGATGGCTTTTTGCACCCTAATGCGGTGCTGAAAGAGCGCGGCCTGATGAAAAAGAAAGGCTTCCCGCAGTCGTATGATATGCATCGACTGGTGAAGTTCGTATCGGATTTGAAATCGGGCGCCAGTCAGGTCACCGCACCGGTGTATTCACACCTGATTTACGATGTCATCCCGGATGGCGATAAGGTGGTGCAGCAGCCGGACATCCTGATTCTGGAAGGGCTGAACGTCCTGCAGAGCGGTATGGATTATCCGCACGATCCGCATCATGTATTTGTCTCAGATTTCGTCGACTTTTCAATATATGTCGATGCGCCAGAAAATTTATTAGAGCGCTGGTACGTTAATCGCTTTCTTAAATTCCGCGAAGGTGCCTTCAGCGATCCGGACTCTTATTTCCACCACTATTCTCAGCTGCCTGAAGAGGAAGCAGAGAGTATTGCACGTGGGTTATGGAAAGAGATCAACTGGCTGAATTTAAAAGAAAACATCTTACCTACGCGTGAACGGGCCAGCCTGATCATGACCAAGTCTGCGGATCATGCCGTGCAAAGTGTACGGTTACGAAAATAGTATTAAAAACGCCCTGCTTTATCAGGGCGTTTAATGCATTACTGTTTACTGTGTTAATTAGCGGGACGTAATGAGATCTCGCCACCGACCCAGGATTTAATCTCACCATCCTGTTCCAGCAATAAACCGCCCTGCTTATCAATTCCGCGCGCAATGCCATGCACTTCACGATCGCCAATCAGCAGTTTTACCGGGCGATGGATAAAGTTATCCAGCGCTTCCCAGCGGCCGACAAACGGCGCCAGCCCATCGCGTTCAAACAGCGGTAAAGCTTCACGCAGACGGTTTATCAGCCTGGCGGCGAGTTCGTTACGATTGATCTTGATGCCCGCTTCCTGCAGATTGATCCAACCCTGATTGATTTCCGCCGTGCCTTCGCCCCGCATTACCAGGTTGATCCCCGCGCCCATCACAATTTGCGCCGCATCGCCGGTTTTACCGGTGAGCTCAACCAGAATACCCGCCAGTTTACGATCCTGCAGATAGAGGTCATTTGGCCACTTAACGCGGACGTCTGCCGCGCCCAGCGACTGGATAACCTCTGCCATCACGATACCAATCACCAGACTCAGGCCCATTGCCGCAGCTGGCCCCTGCTCCAGTCGCCAGTACATGGACATGTAGAGATTGGCGCCAAACGGCGAGAACCATTTCCGTCCGCGCCGGCCGCGCCCGGCCTGTTGATATTCCGCGATGCATGCATAGCCGGAGTTCAGCTGGTCCATGCGATCGAGTAAATACTGATTCGTTGAGTCAATAACCGGAATCACTGCGAGATCCGGCTGATGCAGATGCGCCAGTATCGCCTCTTCATTCAGCAGCTGAATGGGCGCTGGCAGGCTGTAGCCTTTCCCTGTCACGGTGTAGACATCCAGGCCCCAGCTTTTCAGCGTCTGAATATGTTTATTCACGGCAGCGCGGCTCATACCGAGCGCTTCACCCAGCTGTTCACCAGAGTGAAATTCGCCATCGGCCAGCAGGGCGACCAGTTTTAATGGAACGCTATGATCTTTCATGAAATCACCTCGACGGCGTTACGCTCGCCCTGCGCGCCAATAAACCGCACCTCTGGCTCCAGCCACACGGCAAATTTTTTCCCCACCTCCTGACGCACATGATGGGCCAGGGCGACAATATCCTGCGGTGTGGCATTGTCTTCATTGATCAGTACAAGTGCCTGCTGCCGATGCACCGCAGCGCCGCCAAGACGATAGCCTTTCAACGCACACTGATCGATCAGCCAGCCCGCGGCCAGCTTGACATCACCACTGTGCTGTGGATAGTGCGGCATAGCAGGATAGTGCGTGAGCAATGCCTCTGCCTGCTGAGTGGAAATCAGGGGGTTTTTAAAGAAACTGCCTACATTGCCTGTTATGCGCGGATCGGGCAGCTTACTTTGCCGCATATGGCACACCGCATTGAATACGTCCCACGCGCATACGGTGGCGGGATTGAGCTTCGCCAGATCGCCATAGCTCAGCACCGGTTTCCACTGCTTCGCCAGACGCAGCCCGACGGCCACAATCACATAGTCATGCTTCATCGCGTGTTTGAAGATGCTGTCGCGATAGCCAAACTGGCACTCATCACGGTGCAGACGCGTGACTGTGCTATCCGGCAGGTGTAACACCTCGACGTACTGGCAAATATCTTTAAATTCAACACCGTAAGCGCCAATGTTCTGGATGGGTGCCGATCCCGTCACGCCTGGAATCAGCGCCAGATTTTCCAGCCCGGTGAGGCCTCTCTTTAGAGTGTGCTCAACCAACTGATGCCAGTTTTCGCCAGCACCAACGTGCAGATGCCAGGCTTCGTCGTGCTCTTCCAGGGTGATGCCTTTAATCGCGTTTATCACCACGCAGCCGGCAAAATCTTCGAGGAACAGGACGTTACTGCCCTCGCCAAGCACCATAAACGGCTGATTATTTTGCTGGCTGGCGTGCCAGGCAGAGGAAATGGCTTCTGCGCTATCCGCAACAACAAGCTTTTCAGCCGCGATTGCAAGACCCAGTGTGTTGAACGCTTTCAGGGAAGTCTGAGGGCTGGACATGTTACGGCCTTTACTGATTAATCTGGCCGTAGTTTACCCGATTGCACGGTTTTACAGTGGGGAGTTTTCGCGTTTTTAGCGGTAAATTTGCCGCAGTACGGACGTAAAAAAGCCCCGGACTCTCGTCCGGGGCTTTTTTACTGGTTTGATGCCTGGCAGTTCCCTACTCTCGCATGGGGAGGCCCCACACTACCATCGGCGCTACGGCGTTTCACTTCTGAGTTCGGCATGGGGTCAGGTGGGACCACCGCGCTGTTGCCGCCAGGCAAATT
>NZ_VOQX01000171.1:0-4253 GCF_016643525.1 Pantoea sp. Morm
CGCCTTCCTCCCCGCTGAAAGTACTTTACAACCCGAAGGCCTTCTTCATACACGCGGCATGGCTGCATCAGGCTTGCGCCCATTGTGCAATATTCCCCACTGCTGCCTCCCGTAGGAGTCTGGACCGTGTCTCAGTTCCAGTGTGGCTGGTCATCCTCTCAGACCAGCTAGGGATCGTCGCCTAGGTGAGCCATTACCCCACCTACTAGCTAATCCCATCTGGGCACATCCGATGGTGTGAGGCCCGAAGGTCCCCCACTTTGGTCCGAAGACGTTATGCGGTATTAGCTACCGTTTCCAGTAGTTATCCCCCTCCATCGGGCAGTTTCCCAGACATTACTCACCCGTCCGCCACTCGTCACCCAAGAGCAAGCTCTCTGTGCTACCGTTCGACTTGCATGTGTTAGGCCTGCCGCCAGCGTTCAATCTGAGCCATGATCAAACTCTTCAATTTAAAGTTTGATTTGCTGCAACAAGTGCAGCGATGCTCATCTGTAAAACGTCATAATGAATTTCATTATGTGTTCACTCGTGAGACTTGATATTTTTTACGTCCGGAGACGCTGATATCAATCCTGCGAGTGCCCACACAGATTGTCTGATAAATTGTTAAAGAGCGGTGCAATCAGCGCCTTAAGCTGCTGTTGCGAGGTGGCGTATATTACGCCTTCCTCCTTCAGAGTCAAACACTTTTTTCAGCGTTTTTCTCCGGCGGGATGAATTTCTTCACTCCCTGCTAAGCCGTCTGCGTTGCCGCTTTGCCGTCTCAGTGGTGGCGCAGTATAGGGATTTCTGATGAGCTGACAAGCGTTAATTTGAAGTTTTTGCACGACCGCTCACTTTTCGGTCGATGCGCTGAAATTAGCAACGAATTGGCATCACACAGGCAAAAAAAACGGGCCCGAAGGCCCGTTTTCAACATTTTGAATTACTGATGCGCGACGATGACATCGTCTTTCACATCCATTTCAATGGTTTTACCCGGAACAAAAGCACCAGAAAGAATCTTCTGCGCCAGCGGGTTTTCAATTTGCTGCTGAATAGCGCGTTTCAATGGACGTGCACCATAAACCGGATCATATCCATTTTCACCCAACAGCTTCAGCGCTCCATCTGTGATATGCAATTGATAGCCACGTTCATCCAGACGTTTGTACAACCGCTGCAACTGAATCTGCGCGATTGAGGCGATGTGCTGTTCGCCAAGCGGATGGAACACCACCACCTCATCAATACGGTTAATGAACTCTGGGCGGAAATGCGAACCTACCACCGTCATCACCACATCTTTCATTTCCGGATAGTCCAATGCACCGAAACGTTCCTGGATCAGATCCGAGCCAAGGTTAGAGGTCATAATGACCACAGTATTACGGAAATCTACCGTACGCCCCTGACCATCAGTTAAACGCCCATCATCCAGCACCTGCAACAAGATGTTGAACACATCCGGGTGAGCCTTCTCGACTTCATCCAGCAGAATCACGGAATAAGGGCGACGACGTACTGCTTCTGTCAGATAACCGCCCTCTTCATAACCCACGTAGCCCGGAGGTGCACCGACTAAACGCGATACCGAGTGTTTTTCCATAAACTCAGACATATCAATACGCACCATGGCGTCATCGCTGTCGAACAAGAAGTTAGCCAGCGCTTTACTCAGCTCGGTTTTACCGACACCGGTCGGCCCAAGGAACAGGAACGAGCCAATTGGACGATTTGGATCGGATAGACCCGCACGACTACGGCGAATCGCGTTCGATACCGCATCAACCGCCTCGTTCTGGCCAATCACGCGCGCATGCAGCTCTTGCTCCATCCGCAACAGTTTCTCGCGCTCACCTTCCATCATTCGTGCCACTGGAATGCCGGTCCAGCGCGCCAGCACATCGGCAATTTCCACATCTGTTACGCGGTTACGTAACAGCTTCATGGTTTTACCTTCAGACTGCGTCGCAATAGTGAGCTGTTTTTCCAGCTCCGGAATTTTACCGTACTGCAGTTCGGACATTTGGCCCAGATCACCAACACGTCGCGCCTGCTCCATCGCCAGACGAGCCTGCTCCAGTTCCGCCTTGATGTTCTGCGTACCTGTTAAAGAGGCCTTTTCGGCTTTCCACTCTTCTTCCAGCTCAGCGTATTCACGCTCTTTCTGGTCGAGTTCCGTTTCCAGCATCTCCAGACGTTTGATGCTGGCATCGTCAGACTCTTTCTTCAGTGCCTGCTGTTCCAGCTTTAACTGGATGATGCGGCGTTCCAGACGATCAAGCGACTCCGGTTTCGAGTCCATCTGCAAACGAATGCTCGATGCAGCCTCGTCGATCAAGTCAATTGCCTTATCTGGCAGCTGGCGATCGGAGATATAGCGGTGCGACAACGTGGCCGCTGCCACAATCGCCGGATCCGTAATCTGCACATGGTGGTGCAACTCATAGCGCTCTTTCAGGCCACGCAGAATAGCAATGGTGTCTTCCACGCTCGGTTCAGCCACAAAGACTTTCTGGAAACGACGCTCCAGCGCCGCATCTTTCTCGATGAACTGGCGATACTCATTCAGCGTGGTCGCACCGACGCAGTGCAACTCACCACGCGCTAATGCAGGCTTCAGCATGTTACCGGCATCCATGGCACCATCGGCTTTACCCGCGCCAACCATGGTATGCAACTCGTCGATAAACAGAATGACGTTGCCTTCCTGTTTTGCCAGATCGCTCAGCACACCTTTCAGGCGCTCTTCGAACTCACCACGATATTTAGCACCCGCCACCAGCGAACCCATGTCCAGGGCCAACACGCGGCGACCTTTCAATCCTTCTGGCACTTCACCATTGATAATGCGCTGCGCTAACCCTTCGGCAATCGCAGTTTTACCTACGCCGGGTTCCCCAATTAATACCGGGTTGTTTTTGGTACGGCGCTGCAATACCTGAATGGTACGACGAATCTCTTCATCACGACCAATCACCGGATCTAACTTGCCAAGCTCGGCGCGCTCGGTCAGATCGATGGTGTATTTTTTTAAAGCCTGGCGCTGATCTTCAGCCCCTTGATCGTTCACGTTCTCTCCTCCCCGCAATTGCTCGATGGCCTTAGTGAGTTTTTCGGTGGTTGCACCAGCGGACTTCAATAGGTCCGCCAGCGAACCACGAGAGTCGAGGGCCGCCAGAACAAATAATTCAGATGAAATAAAGTTGTCGCCGCGCTTTTGCGCGAGTTTGTCGCACAGGTTCAGAACCCGAATGAGATCGGCTGAAGGCTGTACATCGCCATCTGTACCTTCTACCTGCGGCAGTCGGTTGATAGCTTGTTCGATGCTGGTACGCAGACCAGCCACATCGGCACCTGCTGCGCTAAGCAACGGACGCACCGATCCGCCTTCCTGATTGAGCAAAGCGCTCATCAAGTGCAGGGGTTCGATAAATTGATTGTCGTGTCCCAGAGCAAGGGACTGAGCATCGGCAAGGGCCAACTGGAATTTATTAGTAAGACGATCCAGACGCATGATTCCTCCAATACAGGTCAAAATGCTACTGGAGATTAAATGAGGTCATCCCTCAAATTTTTCAAGTTTAATGACCTGCATTGCGAACAAAAAATACGCTACTGGATCGTCTTGCGGCGTAAGGTTATCTCAGCCAAATCAAAGTTGCCATACGCCCGGTGATTCCATCGCGTCGGTAGGAGAAAAAATCATCGGCTTCGGTGAAAGTGCAACGCTGTGAACCACTGATGGAATGCACTCCGGCGGCCTGAAGTCGCTGACGCGCTAACTGCCAGATATTTGCAAAATATTTGTCACCCGCTGGACGGAAAGCCGCATCGGCTTGCGCATCGTGCGCCATAAAGGCTTCACGTACCTCTGCGCCGACTTCAAATGCATCAGGGCCGATAGCGGGTCCTAGCCAGACGTGAATCTCACTGGCTGGTGAGCGAAACTGCCGCAGCGTCTGTTCCAGCACGCCGTTACACAGACCTCTCCAGCCGGCGTGTGCAGCGGCAACTTCAAGGCCATCATCACTGCAGAACAATACCGGCAAGCAATCCGCTGTCATGACAGCGCAAACCACGCCGGATTCACGGGTGATGGCCGCATCTGCATTTGGTATCACATTGTCCACAGGCAAACGCACAACATCTTGCCCATGCACCTGATTGAGCCACTGCGGCATAGCGGGCAGCAGCTTATCCTTCAAATACTGACGATTTTGCAAGACATGCGTTTCAGCATCGCCAACGTGCGCCCCAAGATTCAG
>NZ_VOQX01000172.1:0-4082 GCF_016643525.1 Pantoea sp. Morm
GACTTTGGTCGCAACTACAGCGAACTGGCGGCGAGCTGGCTGTGGGTGGCCGCGCTCGGCGGCGTGCTGCTGTGGCTGGGCACGCGACCAAAACGCCGGTTGAAAACCGTGCGAAAGGGGTTTGCCTTCACCCGGCACTGGCACATCACGCTAGGGCTGACGCTGCTGCTCGGGCTGCTGTTCTTCTCCGTTACCGGCCTCACCTGGTCACAATGGGCAGGTAGCAATATCGATAAGATGCGTACCGAGCTTAACTGGCTGACGCCACAAGTGAATACGGCGCTCAGCGGTGATGCGCCCGCCGCGCCGGCGGATCCTCATGCCGATCACCGCAGTATGCCGGACATGGACATGACCAGCATGCCGATGTCGTCGATGGCGAAACCGGCGACGCAGCCAGCGAAGTCACTGCCGGCAAATGCCGCCGACGCTGACTGGGATCGCGTGCTGGCGGCGGCGCGTCAGGATGGCATCCGCGCGGCTAAAGTGGAGCTGCGCCAGCCGAAAAGCGAGGGCAAAGCCTGGACGGTGAGTGAGATTGATCGCAGCTGGCCCACCCAGGTGGATGCGGTGTCCGTGAATCCGCAAAGCTTCGCGATTGTCGATCACGTCTGGTTTGATCGCTTCCCGCTGGTGGCAAAACTGACGCGCTGGGGCGTCGATGCGCACATGGGCGTGCTGTTTGGCTGGCCTAATCAGCTGTTGCTGGCGCTGTTTGGCCTGGGTTTGTGCAGCATGATTGTGCTGGGTTATCGTATGTGGTGGCTGCGCCGCCCGGCTCTCGATCAGGCCAGCCCGGCGCAAACCCTGAGCGCAAGCTGGCTGGCGCTGCCGCACTATGCCAAAGGGGTTTGCCTGATGCTGGCGCTGGCGCTCGGTTATGCCCTGCCGGTGATGGGCGTCAGCCTGCTGGCCTTCGTGCTGGTGGATGTACTGCGCTGGCGCAGACAACAGCGGGCGCCGATGAGCGAAGCGGAAATTCTCGCCGCGCAGCAGTCGCCGCTCGGTATCGTGCGGGCGCGCTTCACGGTGAAACGCAAGGAGATGCGTTACTACCTGCGTGGGCTGTTTATTCTGGCGCTGATTGTCGGTACGGTGATGAGCAATGCGATTATCGGCGGCGTGATCGATCAATACGGCATCCCGTTCAGCCACTGGACGCTGACCATGTATCTGACGCAGGGCTTTATGATCGCGCTTTACACCACGGTGTTCACCGCGCTGATGTCGATTCCGCTGTGGTATTTCTTCCTCGGCGAAAAGGATGATTCGCAGGGATAAGGCGTAAAAAACGGCGGATGATCCCCCATCCGCCGTTTTGTCTGACAAATGTCAGCGTGTTATCCGCCTCAGAAATCGGCCTTCAGCACCACGCGGTAATTAGCTTTACCGGCGCGTACGTGATCCAGCGCTTCATTGATTTTTGACATCGGGAACTCTTCCACCTGCGGTGCCACATCGGCGCGTGACGCCAGACGCATCAGCTTACGCAGCTGGCCCGGTGAACCGGTAGAAGAACCTGTTACCGCGCGATCGCCCAGAATCAGACTGAACGCTGGCACCTCAAATGGCTTCATTACCGCGCCCACGGTGTGGAACTTACCGTGCGGAGCCAGCGCCTGGAAGTACGGCTGCCAGTCCAGATCGACGGCTACGGTGCTGATAATCAAATCAAATTGCCCGGCCAGCGCGTTCAGCGCCTGCGGATCGCGGCTGTTGACCACACGATCGGCGCCCATGGCTTTGATGGATTCGGTTTTGCTGGCATTCGAACTGAACGCCGTAACTTCAGCACCCATGGCGCGCAGCAGTTTGATCGCCATATGGCCGAGGCCGCCAATACCGATTACGCCGACGCGGCTGGTGGCCGTTACATGGTGCATCAGCAGCGGTTTGAATACGGTAATGCCGCCACACAGCAGCGGACCGGCAGAGGTGATGTCCATGGATTCCGGCAGCGGAATCACCCACTGCCAGTCGGCGCGCAGATGGCTGGCGAAACCGCCTTTGTTCATGATGGTGGGCACTGAACCGTTCTCACAGTTGACCTGCTCGCCATTGATGCAGGCATCACAGTGCTGGCAGCTTTTCGCGGTCCAGCCGATACCCACGCGCTGGCCGACCTTCAATCCTTTGTCCTGCGCCGCATCGCCGAGTGCGCTGATGCGACCAATCACTTCGTGACCGGCAATGACCGGATAAGAGGAAATGCCCCACTCGTTATCAATCATCGACAAATCAGAATGGCACACACCGCAGTAATCGACCTCAACCAGCACTTCTTCCGCCGCCAGCGGACCGGTTTCGTACTCGTACGGTACCAGCGCATCACCGGCGTTGTGTGCGGCATAACTTTTGATTTTCATTACTGTCCTCTGTTTTCAGCGTTGTTAACCCAGGAAGTCTAGCAGAGCGTATTGCATGATTATGATTAAATTTCAGCCAATTAGAGTCTGTTAAGCGTAACGGGGAAAGAAAAGCATTTCGCGTTAAAGCGAATCGTGACTGGGCGGACTGCGGAACGCATGGCGCGCCTCTTCTATCAGCTGGCTGGCGGTGACGGTGGGCGGCAAACGCGTCAGCACTTTGCTGGCCTGCCAGTAACACAGCACCATCTCCTCGTTAGTTTCGTTCTCCGCCATTTCCCTTAAGCGCCTGCGCAGGCTCAGCACGTCCAGCGTTTGCTGTTCATCCACCATCTCAGCGATGGTTTGGTTGATGACCTGATGAATAATTTTCCAGGAAAGATCGGCAAACACATTAAACCTCGTGACGTAGTAACGGGCTCCAGGCAAATGAGGAAAAGGTGCACGCCCAGCGGCACGCAAATAATCTAACTGGGATAACTATAGCCGCTTATTTAACCAGCAAACGGCTGGCCGCCTGCGTATGCGGTAGCTTGCGGATCGGTAAATGAATTTTTTTCTCTCAGCGCGTGATGAACTGGCACTAAAACCCGGCGCTGGCGCGCGACCGCAGGATTTCGCAACAGATTTTACCTTGCGCTAAAACGGAGAATTCCGATAATCGCTATCTACTCATTTATATAGCGAATAGGAATCTACGCGTGAAGACGCTTACCCTACTGTTAATGACTGCCGCCGGCGGATTGAGTTTACCGGCGCAGGCCGCCATGGATATCCGCGTGACGTATGCCGGCTCGATGGGAAAAGTGATGGATCAGGCACTGGGCCCGGCATTTGCACAACAGCATGACGGTAAGTATGAAGGTCAGGGCCAGGGGGCTTACGGCATGGCGCGCCTGCTGGCGAGCAAAAAAATCACTGCTGACGTGTTCGTGTCTATTACTCCCGGTCCGATGCAGATCCTGAAAGACGCCGGACTGATCGACAACGCAGTACCGGTAGCCAGCACCAGCATGGTGATCGCCTATAACCCGAAGGGGCCGTTTGCGCCGCAGTTTGCCGCAGCCAAAGGCAATGATGGCCGCTGGCTTCAGCTGCTGGCAGCGCCGGGACTGAAATTTGGTCGGACCGATCCGGTAAACGATCCTAAAGGCCAGAACATCATTTTTACCCTGCTACTGGCGCAGAAGTATTACCGGCAGCCCGGCATCGCTGACCACATTCTCGGCGGTTACCAGAATCCCGCACAAACCCATCTGGAAGGTGGCTTGCTGACGCGGCTCGAGAGCGGTCAGGTGGATGCGGCTGCGGGCTATGAAAGCGAAGTGATCTCTGCCCATCTCCCTTACATCGCGCTGCCCGATGAAATCAACCTCAGCAATCCGGCGATGGCGACTAAGTGGTACAACACGGTCAGCTTTAGCGTCAAAGACAGCCAGGGTAAAGATAACGTGCTGCACACCCAGCCGCTGGTTTATTACGCGGCGGTGCTGAGGAATGCGCCGCACGGTACGGCCGCTGGCCAGGCTTTTGTCGATTTCATGCTGAGCGCGTCAGGCCAGGCGCTGTTTAAACAGCAAGGTTATGCCGCACCGAAGGGCGATGGGCTTTATATCCCATGAAAATCCGCCATGCTGGCGCGCTGTGGCTGTCGCTACCCGCCCTGGTGCTGCTGGCCGTACCGTTTATCACCCTGACGGGCGTCACACACTGGCA
>NZ_VOQX01000173.1:0-4054 GCF_016643525.1 Pantoea sp. Morm
CCAGCCCGGACTGGAAATGAATCTTCTGCAGCGCGTAATCCGAATTACCGCCTTCAATAATCTGCTGCATCGCCTGCGCGCTGTTATCGCGCCCGTCATGGGTCAGCGTACAAAAGGTCGCGATGTAGTAAGCCTTGTCCTCATCGCTGTAATGCGGCATCAGCCACCAGACCAGCGCACTGATAACCAGCAACAGCGGTAGCAGGAATTTGATTTTTAACATGGGTTTATTGACCAGCTGAAAAAGAAAACGCCGCGATCTTAACAGATTCGCCGCGCCATGCCGCACGCCATTTTCAGGCTTTTCTCCGGCAGATTGAGACGAGGCTTAAGCGTGAATAACGCCGATGCGCTTATAAAGTAGCCCACTTCATTTGCTTCATTATTCAGGGAAGAAAATCATGAGAAAAAGCCAGCTGGCACTGCTGATTGGTGCCTTGTGCCTTAGCAGTTCGCCTTATGCCGGGATCCTGCGCTATGACATTGACGTGCAGGAATACCGCGATTTTGCCGAGAACCGGGGTAAATATGCTGTCGGCGCCACCGACATTCCCATCTACCGCAAAGATGGCACCTTTGAAGGCTATTTAATGAATGTCCCCATGCCGGACTTCAGTATGGTCAGTGATAAGGGTTTCAGCTCATTTATCTCGCCCTCGTTTGTCACAGGCGTCAAACATATGCAGTCCCACAGATTGGTGAACTTAGGGAATAAGGCAAAATTTTCGCCAATTTACCGTAGTATTGCCATAAATAATGATCCCTCTCGAGATTTTAACTTACCGCGCATGCACAAGGTGATTGTCGAAAGCGCGCCTACGCCTTACATCGGCGGTGAAGAGTTTAATGCTAACCCCAGTCGCTATACTGCATTTGCCCGCGTGGGGGCGGGTTATCAGCAAATTGACGATCCCGAAAGCGGTAAATTGATACCCATCGAGGGTGCCTATGTCTATAACACAGGTGGGACATTCAAGCCCGAAGCTATCACGAATATATTTTCTAAATTCATAAAATGGAGAATTTTTGCTCCTAATCATCCGGCATTCTCTCTGTTAAGCATTGGCACTCGTGGAGGTGATAGCGCTAGTCCGCTCTTCGCCTGGGATAATATCGAGAAACGCTGGGTACAGTTCGCAGTTCACTCTGGCGGCTATGGCGGCGGCACCACCTACAACTATCACTTTGCCAGTGAATTAATTAATGGAACATATGTTCAGGAGATGCTGGATTCCGTCAGGGATGCCGATGTTGAAGACAGTGGCGCCGGCACCCTCGAATGGCGCGGTGATAGCATTATGCAGGATGGCAAAAGCTGGCAATGGCACGGGCTTAATCAGGCTCAGGCAGAAACCGCACCCGCCAGCGCCAGCAATGAACAGCTCGATGCCACCAAAGATCTGCGCTTTAACGGCGACGGCGGCATCATTGAGCTGGCGCAGTCGGTCAACCTCGGCGCGGGCTTGCTGCGTTTCTCTAACGACTACACCCTGCGCGCCGCAGGCGACGGCAACTTCAGCTGGGTCGGCGGCGGCGTTGAGGTCGACAAAGACAAGACCGTGCTGTGGCAGGTTAACGGCCTGCAGGACGATGCGTTGCACAAAATCGGCGCCGGTACGCTGCACGTTAACGCCAGCGGCATCAATCCCGGCGCGCTTAATGTCGGCGACGGCACGGTCATCCTCGACCAGCAGGCCGACGCGCAGGGACGTAAACAGGCGTTCTCCACCGTCACCCTGTTCAGCGGCCGCCCGACCGTGGTGCTCAACAGCGCCGATCAGTTAAGCACTGACAACATCCGCTTCGGCTACCGCGGCGGTACGCTGGACGTTAACGGCCACGATTTGACCTTCGACGATATCCTGCATAACGACAGCGGCGCGCGCATCGTTAACCGCAGCCAGACGCTGGCGCATCTCGATCTCACCGGCGATAACCGCCTGTTCCTCGGCGAGCTGGGCGAAGCGGACTCACGCGATAACCTCAACGTGACCACCCATCAGCGCTGGCAGCTGGCGGGCGGCGTGCAGCTTAATCAGCTGGCGGTGGCCGACGGTGTGCTGACGCTGAGCGGCGAACAGGTTGAGCATGCCGGGAAAGTGTTCTTTGCCAATGACTGGCAGGACAAAACGTATCACATCAACCAGCTGCAGGTGGCGCAGGACGCCGCGCTAACCGTCGCTGAGCACGCTCACGTTACCGGCAATATCACGCTGGCCGACGAGGCCACGCTTAACGTGCTGGGCCGATCCACGCTGGCCGGCGACATCAACCTGAGCGGCACCGCTTCCAGCCTGATTGCCGATATCGCGCAGTACGTCAGCACGCTGGGCGAGCTGGCTTCCACCATCAGCGCCAATATCAGTGGCCAGGGCAGCGTGATTAAAAGCGGTGACGGGCGGCTGACGCTGAGCGGTGACGTCAGCAACCAGCAGGGCGTTGAGGTGCAGCAGGGCGAGCTGGAAGTGAGCGGCTGGCTGCATACGCCGCTGAACATGGCCGCCGGCACGCTGCTCTCCGGCGGCGGCGTCATCAATCACGCCAGCCTCGCCGATAACGTCACGCTGGCACCGGGCTGGAACAATGCGCCGGACAGCTGGTCGACCATGCGCCTTGGCGATCTGCACCACGGGCGCGACACGGCGCTGGTGCTGAACTCCGCGTTCCGCCAGGACGCCAGCGATCGCCTGCTGATCGATGGCGATCTGCAACAGCCGGACGATGCGCCGCTGTGGCTGACGGTAAAACCGCAGGCCAGCTGGATCGATAGCGATGGCAACCACAACGGCGCAGCGGATAACAATGAAGGTGTGTCGCTGGTGCAGGTCGGTGGCCAGGCGCACGCCGACAGCGTCCAGCTGGCCGGCAGCTATGTGGCGCGCGGCGCCTGGGCTTACGGTCTGTACGCCTTCGCACCGGGCCGCGCCAGTGGCGATGAGCGTCTGGTGGCGGGCGAAGGGGATCAGTTCTGGGATTACCGTCTGCAAAACATTCTGCTGGCGGAAGGGGATAACCGTGAACCTTACCTGCCGGAGCCGGAGCCTGAACCGCAACCCGAGCCAGAACCGCAGCCGGAACCGGAACCGGAAAATCCGCAGGTGCCGCAGCCAGAGCCAAAACCGGAGCCAGGTAAGGTGCGCGCGGCGGTGATTCCGCAGGTGCCGACCTACATCTCGCTGCCCGCCGCCTTCCACAGCGTGACACACAATCTGCAAGCGCTGTTCAGCAGCAGCGCGCAGCAGGCGGGCGCAGAGGGCCGTCCGGATCTGTTTGTGTCCGGCTACACCGGCGACGACCGCTATCACAGCGCGGGCGGCTTTATGGATTACGGCTACGATTTCCACAGCCGCTATCAGGGCTGGATGATTGGCAGCCGCTTCCCGCTGCAGTCGGCGCTGGCGCTGAGTGTCGGCGTCAATAAAGGCAACCTGAGCATCACGCCGGAAGCGCGCGACGGCAACAGTCACGCCCGCGTCGATACGCTGGGCGCCAGTGCGCTACTGAGCTGGCAGCCCGATCAGGGCCTGCAGCTGGCCGTGCCGGCTGGCGTGATGCAGTATCGCGGCAGCGTCAGCACTGACCTGCGCGGTAACGTAACGCAGCTGAAAGCGCGCGGCGCGAACCTCGGGCTCGACAGCGGCTGGCGCTGGCAGTCCGGCGCGCATGCGCTAACGCCGGTAGCCGGCGTGAATGCACAGTGGCTCGATATCAATGATTTCACCGACAGCGACGGCGCACAGGTCAGCTACCGTAATCCGCTGCAGTGGCAGCTCTCCGGCGGCGTAAAATACGACTTCCGCCTCAACGAAAAGCTGAAGCTGGGCGCGGAAACGCACTACGTGCAGCGCATCAGCCAGCGCGATCGGGTAGCGATTGGTGACGGCCAGCAGGCAGCGCACTTCGCCACCGGACGCGGCGGCAACAGCTTGCAGTACAGCGGTTACGCCGGCTGGCAGGTGCTGGACAATCTGGAGCTTAACACCCAGCTTCAGGGCCAGCAGCGCCTGACGCAGGAAGGCATCAGCGACTGGAATCTGCAGGCCGGTGTGAAAAT
>NZ_VOQX01000174.1:0-4006 GCF_016643525.1 Pantoea sp. Morm
ACCGCATTCTTCCCTGCCTGAGCGCCGGCCAGCGCACTGGCGCTACTGCCGCCGGTCACGCCGCCTGCCAGACCTGCAGCCAGGGTACTCAGTGCACTGATGATCTGCTTATCCGACTCCTGCAGGTCACCGACCTGTTTACCCGGATACATCGAATGCATGATCAACTGACCCATCAGCTCTCCTCTGACTGCACCCGTCGCGCCTGCTACTGCGCTGTTTCCTGCTGCCCGCGATCCTATCACACGAACCATTGCACTGGTGCCACGGCTGTAAAGGCAGATCAATGCGATCAGGCAACTGCTAATTACGAAGCAGAAGTTTGTGGCTGAGATGCTGGACGATGTGATTGGTTAAACAGAGTAGATATCCGGCGCGGAGCTGAGCTGAGGTGCGCCAACACCTCAGCCTGCTAACCATAACCAACTATACGAGGTAGTTAATCATGGCTGAGCACGATACTAAGCCACAAGTGAGCATTTCCAGAGCGTTACGGCAGCGATTGGTAAAACGGAGTAATTAACAGACGCTGAACTGAGGTGTTGGAGCACCCCAGCCCACTGACCATGAGCAACTAAGAAGTAGTTGATCATGGCTGACACGCATCATGAGTCAGAGACCCGCACACCCACAACCGCTGCCTGCGGACTACAGGCGCATTATTACAGGTCGGCTAGCGGCCTAACCGGTGCCAGCCGAACCCGCTGCCAAAGCTCACCATTAAAGGCCGCTGGCTGGAGCATCTGGGCTTCACGACCGGGCAGAAGATCGAGGTGATCACCGGGCCGGGGCAACTGCTCATCCGGCTGGCGAATGAAGGGTAATTAACTGATCTGTGGATTAAAATCCCGGCACTAAGGCCGGGATTTATTGAGTTAAGATTATAAGTAGAGGCTATCATCGTAAGGACTGGCAGCAAGAATTTCTTCAAAATGTTTTCGAGATTTTATTCCCCAGTCGATGTTGATTTTGTTCATAAGCTCAATAATCTTTGGAAAATAAATACGCCGACTATCTTTACCAGGAATCCGATTATTTAATTCGTACTCGACTGCTACATCATGTATAAAATCATACATAATCCAATAAAGTAACTCATCTGTTGAATCTGTAACCTTTCTAGAGAACTCACATCCTCTCTCGGAACAGATATAATTATACTTTCCATTTTCAAATGAAATATAAGGCGTTCCATCATCAATAGGTGCTGAGCAAAGGTTAACAGAGTGAACCGGAAAACCTAATATCAAAACCAGCGTATCCATTTTTTTTTGAAGATCATTAATACTCAACAGCATTTCAATTAACCCTCTCAATATATTTGTTGTCTAACAACCATTGTACATTTACTGGTTCCTGCATATTAGGCAGAATCTGAATACCTCCGCCAGGTTCACCAAAAGCAGGGGCTATTTTCCCTTGCATAACAGGCAACGGTTTTATGACAACGTATTCATGGTATTTATCCGCTAAGGAGCCAGGGCTAAAGCGCGCTGTTCCTGGGGCGTACCTTGTGGTGCCAAGAAAGAACCATTTGTCTTGCCATACCTATCCAAATGAGTGCCTACAGGAAGCGTTGTTTTAACTGGTTCTTCGGCAAAACCTAATTTTGCAGGCCAGTTCCAGTCTCCGCTTTCATTACGGTATTTATCGTACTGTGACCACCCTGAAGCTTCCTCATCAGCAGCATTTCTATTTGGCTCTGCCGTTCTTCCGGCTGAAGGTTGAGATAGTTTTTATGCTGAACTCTCTTTTGTCGGTTCCTTAATTACACTCTTCAGCCCGTAAGCACCCGCCAGAGCGGCAGCCAGTTCCTGAGTCTGCATTGCTATATCATAACGGCCTGCTGCTGTTTCCCAGCTCACACCGGACGCCTGTGCTATTGCTGTTATGGCTTGGTCGCGGCTGATACTGCCTGCATCCAGTCCCTGCAAAACACTTTCCAGGTTTTTCACATCCTGTGGATATAAATCCCTGTACAACAATGAGTAGGTCGCATTTTCACCATATTTATTAAATGCTTTCTGAGCCGGGCCAATCAGCGCACCACAGGCTGAATCACCTTAATTACCATCCATACAGACCGCTTTTATCGCTTCATCACGCGCTTTATCTGTCTGATTAATCGCCGCAAGCTCTTTCGCTTCAGCCGGTGTCAGTTCCTGTTTCAGATAGTCGCGCTTCGTCTCCAGCTGTTTCTTTCTGTCGGCTTCCTGCACGCTCAGCCAGTTATTCTCAACCACATTTTCCCTGCCTGAGCGCCGGCCAGCGCACTGGCGCTACTGCCGCCGGTCACGCCGCCTGCCAGACCTGCAGCCAGCGTAATCAGTGCACTGATGATCTGCTTATCCGACTCCTGCAGGTCACTGACCTGTTTACCCGGATACATCGAATGCATGATCAACTGACCCATCAGCTCTCCGCTGACCGCACCGGTCGCGCCTGCTGCCGCGCTGTTTCCTGCCGCCCGAGATCTTATCACACTATCCACTGCACGGTGCCACGGCCGGAAAGGCAGATCGATGCGATCCGACAGACGCCAATGACGAAGCAGAAGTTTGTGGTTGAGATGCTGGATAACGTGATGGGTAAATGGTGCAGGTAACAGGTGCGGAACCGTGGTGCTCGAACCCCCAGCCCGCTGACCGCAAGCAATTAACGAGTAGCTGGTTATGGCTGGCACGCATCATAAGTCAGAGGCCAACACGTCCACAGCTCAATCAAGACGTTATACCGTGGGATATGTCCGGGATCAGAGGAAGTTCACGCTTTCACCGTTTATTATCCTGAAGGGCCACTGGATGGCGGCACTGGGATTTGAGACCGGGCAGAAGATCGAGGTGCTCACTGAGCCGGGACAGTTGATTATCCGCCTGGCTGCTGAAGGATAACTGACTGATAAAAAAGGAATCCCGGCTCACTGGCCGGGATTCCTTGTTAAGATCAATTAGGATCTGATGGGGGAGATTTTCGCGTATTGAACTTGTCTATCAGATTAAAAACTATTGTAGCTAATGTAATCGCTGTTCCTGCAATAGATCCAAAAACAATAGCTCTCTTTAGCTGTCCATCGGGAATTAGAAAATATCCATTTTTAATATATATAATGACCGATGCTCCAGCCCCTAAAATAAAACAAATCAGTATACAAAAAACACAAGAGTAAATTAGTAATTTGATATATGCGATCATTTTTTCTCCTCCTTTTCCTTTTCAGAAGATTTTTGTGGAGTTGGTGTATTTAAGAGATTTTGTGTATATCCACCTAAAAATTCTGTCCCGAGCGAGCCTACAGCATCAAATATGAAGCCAGGTGCATCCTTTCCTGTTAACGAATTAACAACCCCTGGTGCATATTCACCAAATCCCCATCCCAATCCAGCGCTACCTGCGGCGATACCAATCGCCCCAATATCAGCTCCATTACTCAATGCCGCACCAGTCGTAGCAATTCCTACGTTCTGCAATAGTCCACGTCCCGGAGCCAGTGCGCCGGTTACAGCCGCAGAAGCACTGCCCCAGTAGTCCCAAGTTGTTTGCTGATTTTCAGGCAGGCTTTGATTCTTCTCACTGTTGATATCAAACCACTGATACGTACCATTAGCCATTGCCGCGATGACTGCACCACCGACTACTTTACCTACCGATGCAGCCGGACCTAAATAAGCTGCTCCTGCTATCAACACGCCGTCCTTATATCCATTCACGATAACCTTGGTTATATTCGCGCCGTCAGACAAATCACCCTGCGTCAGTTTATCCAATCCTGCCTGTTTCTGCTCTGGTGTAAGGTTATGTTCCTGTGAATACTGATTCCATGACTGCGCAGCAGAGCCTGAACTGGTCATACCCGTACCCAAACTCAGCGCATTATTCTCAACCGCATTCTTCCCTGCCTGAGCGCCGGCCAGCGCACTGGCGCTACTGCCGCCGGTCACGCCGCCTGCCAGACCTGCAGCCAGGGTACTCAGTGCACTGATGATCTGCTTATCCGACTCCTGCAGGT
>NZ_VOQX01000175.1:0-3937 GCF_016643525.1 Pantoea sp. Morm
GTCACCGGTTCATTGATGAAAATCTACAGCGGCGCTGGCTTCGTCGCTGCGAAATCCGCCGCCACCGTGGTGCCGATGCGCATTGAAGGCGCAGAGTACACGCCGTTTGGCCGCCTGGCCGGGGTGTTTAAACGTCGTCTGTTCCCGCGCATCACCCTGACGGTGCTGCCTGCCACGGTGATTCCCATGCCGGAAGCGAAACGCGCGCGCGACCGCCGCGTGCTGGCCGGTGAGCATTTACACCATGTGATGATGGAAGCGCGCATGGCGGTGCGCCCGCGCGAAACGCTGTTCGACGCTTTTCTCAATGCACGCACCCGTTACGGGCTGAGCAAACCCTGCATCGAAGACATCAACTTTAAGCCGGACAGCTACACCGGGCTGCTGAAAAAAGCGCTCGGCGTCGGACGCATTCTGGAGCGCTACAGCCAGCAGGGCGAATTCGTTGGCCTGCTGCTGCCGAACGCCACGGTGACCGCGGCAGCGATTCTCGGGGCTTCACTGCGCGGTCGCGTGCCGGCCATGCTCAACTACACCGCCGGCATCAACGGCATGCGCGCGGCGCTGACCGCCTCGCAGGTGAAAACCGTGTTTACCTCGCGCCAGTTCCTGGAGAAAGGCAACCTGTGGCACCTGCCGCAGGGGCTGACGGAGGTGCAGTGGATCTATCTGGAGGATCTGAAGGATACCGTCACGCTGCAGGACAAACTGTGGATCCTCGCGCACCTGCTGCTGCCACGCCGGGCACAGGTTGCGCAGCAGCCAGAAGACGCGGCAATGGTGCTGTTTACCTCCGGCTCGGAAGGCAATCCCAAAGGTGTGGTGCACTCGCATAAAAGCCTGCTGGCGAACGTGGAGCAGATTCGCACCGTGGCGGACTTCACCCCGCGCGACCGCTTTATGTCGGCGCTGCCGCTGTTCCACGCCTTCGGCCTCACCGTCGGACTGTTCACGCCGCTGCTGACCGGCGCGCAGGTGTTCCTCTATCCCAGCCCGCTGCACTATCGCATCGTGCCGGAGCTGGTGTATGACCGTAACTGCACCGTGCTGTTCGGCACCTCCACCTTCCTCGGCAACTATGCGCGCTTTGCCAGCCCGTACGATTTCGCCCGGCTGCGCTACGTGGTGGCCGGTGCCGAGAAGCTGCAGGAAGGCACGCGCCAGATCTACATGGATAAGTACGGCATCCGCATCCTCGAAGGTTACGGCGTGACCGAGTGTGCGCCAGTGGTGGCAATCAACGTACCGATGGCCGCCAAATCGCATACCGTCGGCCGTATTCTGCCGGGCATGGATTCACGTCTGATTGCGGTACCGGGCATTGAGCAGGGCGGACGACTACAGCTGCGCGGTCCGAATGTGATGAACGGCTACCTGCGGGTGGAAAACCCCGGCGTGCTGGAGCCACCGGTGGCGGATAACGGCGAGGGCGAACAGGAAGCCGGCTGGTACGATACCGGGGATATTGTCAGCTTTGACGAGGGCGGTTTCTGTCAGATTCAGGGGCGCGCTAAACGCTTCGCCAAAATCGCTGGTGAGATGGTGTCGCTGGAGAGCGTGGAGCAGATTGCCCTGAAAGCCTCGGCGGAGAAACAGCACGCGGCGTCGCTGCGGCCCGATGGCCAGCGCGGTGAAGCGCTGGTGCTATTTACCACCGACAGTGAACTCAGCCGCGACCGGCTGCAGCAGGCTGCGCGTGAGATGGGGGCGCCAGAGCTGGCCGTGCCGCGCGACATTCGCTACATGAAACAACTGCCGATGCTGGGCAGCGGTAAACCAGACTACGTCAGCCTGAAACAGCTGGCAGAAGAGGAGCGGGCATGAGTCAGTCGGTGAATCCGGACGCTCCGTTGCTGTCGCGCAGTATGCTGGCGGTGATCGTGGCACAGTTTTTCTCTGCCTTTGGCGACAACGCGCTGCTGTTCGCCACGCTGGCGCTGCTGAAAAATCAGTTCTATCCGGACTGGAGCCAGCCGATCCTGCAGATGCTGTTTGTGGCCACTTACATTCTGCTCGCGCCGTTTGTCGGACAGATGGCCGACAGCTTTGCCAAAGGGCGGGTGATGATGTTTGCCAACAGCCTTAAGCTGCTCGGTGCGCTGGTGATCTGCTTCGGCTTTAATCCGTTTCTCGGCTACACGCTGGTAGGGGTCGGCGCGGCGGCGTATTCGCCGGCGAAATACGGCATCCTGACGGAGATCACCAGCGGCGCGCGGCTGGTGAAAGCCAACGGGCTGATGGAGTCGTCGACTATCGCGGCGATTCTGCTCGGCTCGGTGGCAGGCGGCGTGCTCGCCGACTGGCATCTGCTGGCGGCGCTGGTGGTGTGTGCGCTCACTTACGCACTGGCGGTGGTGGCGAACCTGTTCATTCCGCGTCTGCAGCCAGCGCGCCCCGGCCAGAGCTGGCACGCTGGCGCGATGCTGCGCAGCTTTATCGCCTCGGCACAGCTGCTGTGGCGTAACGGTGAAACCCGCTTCTCGCTGCTCGGCACCAGCCTGTTCTGGGGCGCCGGCGTCACGCTGCGCTTCCTGCTGGTGCTGTGGGTGCCGGTGGCGCTGGGCATCACGGACAATAAAACGCCGACCACGCTAAATGCCATGGTGGCGATCGGTATCGTTATCGGCGCGGGCGCGGCGGCAAAACTGGTCACGCTGCAAACGGTGCGGCGCTGCATGCCGGCCGGCGTGCTGATTGGCGTGATGGTGGTGCTGTTCTCGCTGCAGCATAGCCTGCTGAATGCGTATCTGCTGCTGATGCTGATTGGTGCGCTGGGCGGCTTCTTTGTGGTGCCGCTCAACGCGCTGTTGCAGGAGCGCGGCAAAGATACCGTGGGTTCTGGCAACGCGATTGCGGTGCAAAACCTGGGTGAAAACAGCGCGATGCTGCTGATGCTGGGGCTGTATACCGTGGCGATTAAGCTGGGTGCGCCGGCGGTCGCGACGGGCGTGGGCTTCGGCGCGCTGTTCGCCATGGCGATTGCCGTGCTGTGGTGGAGAACGCGTCGCTGAGCGGCGCAGAAAGGGACCAGGTCGCCATGAATGGCGACCCTACCCAGGCCCGGCGCATATGCCAAAACCACAGCAGGTACGCGAGGGTAACGAACCCTGTAGGGTGCGCGTTAACGCGCACCGAAACCGTAGCAGGTAAGCGAAGGTAACAAACCCTGTAGGGTGCGCGTTAACGCGCACCGAAACCGCAGCAGGTACGCGAAGGTCACAAACCCTGTAGGGTGCGCGTTAACGCGCACCAGGGAGATTACGGTGCCGGATACGTATACTGACGGTGAATCGCTTCCAGCGCCTCTAACACCTCGCCGCTCAGCGTCAGATTGAAACTCTCCACGTTAACCTTCAGCTGTTCCATGGTGGTGGCACCGAGCAGGGTGCTGGCCACAAACGGCTGCTGCCGCACATAGGCCAGCGCCATCTGTGACGGATCCAGGTTGTGCTGTTTTGCCAGCGCTACGTAGGCAGCAATCGCCTGCTGTGACTGCTCGCCGCTGTAACGGGTAAAGCGGCTGAACAGCGTATTGCGCGCGCCGGCCGGTTTCGCCCCGTTGAGGTATTTGCCGCTCAGCGTACCAAAGGCCAGGCTGGAATAAGCCAGCAGTTCCACGCCCTCATGCTGGCTAATCTCTGCCAGACCCACTTCGAAACTGCGGTTCAGCAGGCTGTACGGATTCTGAATGGTGACGATACGCGGCAGCTCGTGCTTCTCCGCCAGCTGCAGGTAGCGCATTACGCCCCAGGCCGTTTCGTTCGAGACGCCGATGTAACGGATCTTGCCCGCGCGCACCTGCTCGGTCAGCGCTTCCAACGTCTCCAGCAGCGTAACAGTGGCGGTGTTATCACTGTACTGATAACCGAGCTTGCCAAAGTAGTTGGTCTGGCGCTGCGGCCAGTGCAGCTGGTAGAGGTCGAGGTAATCGGTATTA
>NZ_VOQX01000176.1:0-3880 GCF_016643525.1 Pantoea sp. Morm
GCGCTTCCAGCTCAACAATCTTCAGGTTTTTAGGGTTCTCAACGATATCCAGTGAGGTTGGCAGCAAGCCCACGCCATCTTTCAGTTTGATCAGGCCCACTTTCTGCAGCAGCAGCAGTGAACGACCGAGGTTGGTAGGATCGTTAGGAATAGCGATCTGTGCACCATTCTGCAGTTCATCCAGTGATTTGATCTTTTTCGAATAGCCAGCGATTGGATATACGAAGGTGTTGCCGACTGGGACCAGTTTGTAGCCACGGTCTTTGATTTGCTGATCGAGGTATGGCTTATGCTGGAAGGCGTTGACATCAATGTCGCCTTTGCTCAGCGCTTCGTTTGGCAGCACGTAATCGTTAAAGGTCACCAGCTCAACATCCAGACCGTATTTCTCTTTAGCGACCTTCACTGCGGTTTCAGCAACCTGCTGCTCAGCACCGACAATCACACCCACTTTGATGTGGTTTGGATCTTTAGCTTTCTGATCGCATCCTGCCAGCGCAATTGCGCCAATCAGAGCACCCACAGCGGCAATCTTTTTAAATGTGAAAGACATATCCCTTCCTTAATAGAGGACTATTGATGTTGTTTGCTTATTTATGGGACACAGCACGCACGATGCGGTCGCCACAGAACTGAATTAAATACACCAGAACAACCAGCAGAATCAGTACGGTGTTCATCACGGTGGCGTTATAGCCGATGTAACCGTATTGATAGCCAATCTGACCCAGACCGCCCGCGCCGACTGCGCCGCCCATCGCGGAGTAGCCAACCAGCGTAATCAGGGTAATTGTAGCGGCATTCACCAGACCCGGCAGAGCTTCTGGCAGCAGCACTTTACGCACGATTTGCAGTGGCGTGGCGCCCATTGCGCGTGAGGCTTCAATCAAACCGGTTGGCAACTCTAACAGCGCATTCTCGACCATACGTGCAATGAAAGGTGCGGCGCCGACTGTCAGTGGCACGATTGCAGCCTGCAAACCAATTGAGGTGCCAACAATCATGCGCGTGAAAGGAATCATCCACACCAGCAATATAATGAAGGGGATTGAACGGAAGATATTCACCACCGCTGAGAGCACGCGATAGAGTGTGCCATTGGCCAGAATTTGACCTGGGCGAGTGACATACAGCAGCACGCCGACGGGCAGGCCGAGTACAAAACCAAAGAAACCAGAGACGAAGGTCATCATCAGCGTTTCCCAGACGCCACGCGTCAGTAACCACAGCATCGCTTCAGACATAACCCAGTACCTCTACTTTCACATGATTTTCTTTCAGCCAGGCAATCGCTGCCTGTGTGTCTGTTTCACTGCCATCCATCTCGGCCAGCATGATGCCGAACTTCACGCCGCCGGCATAATCCATCTGGGCACTGATGATGTTGTTATTCACATTGAAGCGACGAGCAGCTTCTGACAGCAGCGGCGCATCTACTGATTTGCCGGTGAACTCCAGACGTAACAGCGGGACGCTTTCAGCTGTGGCTTGCGGTGTCATACGTTGCTGGTAATCGTCTGGGATATCCAGATGCAGCGTCGATTGGATGAATTGCTGAGCCAGTGGCGTTTTAGGATGTGAGAACACTTCACTGACGCTGTCTTTCTCAATCAGTTCGCCATTACTGATAACAGCAACCTGATCGCAGATGCGTTTCACCACATCCATCTCATGAGTGATCAGCAGAATAGTGATCCCCAGACGGCGGTTGATGTCTTTCAGTAACTCTAAGATGGAACGCGTGGTTGCTGGGTCGAGGGCGCTGGTGGCTTCGTCGCACAGCAAAACTTTTGGATTCGTGGCCAGCGCACGCGCAATCGCCACACGCTGTTTTTGTCCACCGGAAAGATTCGCAGGCCAGCTGTCGTGCTTGTCCGCCAGTCCAACTAACTCCAGCAGTTCCGTTACGCGGTTTTTGATCTGCTCACGTGACAGGTTGCCCAATTCAAGCGGCAGCGCAACGTTACCGGCTACGGTACGTGAGTTCATTAGATTGAAGTGCTGGAAAATCATGCCAATCTGACGGCGTGCCAGCGTCAGTTTTGAGGAGGAGAGGGCAGTCAAATCCTGACCATCAACCAGAACGCGTCCTGATGTTGGACGCTCAAGCAAGTTAACGCAGCGGATCAGCGTACTTTTACCTGCACCGGAAGAACCGATGACGCCATAAATCTGTCCAGCAGGCACGTGCAGGCTGACGTTGGAAAGCGCCTGAATGGTGCGTGAACCTTGCTGGAACACTTTGGTAATGTTTTCGAGTTTAATCATTAGTTTAATAGTTATCGTGTTGCGTTGTCCGTGGTGTATCGGGTTTCACGCGATGGCGCTACGTGAAATTTGGATGGATGTTAAGGCATCCAGACGGCTAAATCAATCGAAGTCATTCAATCTGCCATTCTCTCTATATATGCAATCATGCGATACTGTGCGGCATTATTTGCAGCAGGAGTTTCTACGTGTCGAATAAAGTCCCCGCTATTTTCCTGGATCGTGATGGCACCCTGAATGTCGATCATGGTTATGTTCACGAAATCGATAATTTTGAATTCATCGATGGCACCATTGAAGCGTTACAGGCGCTAAAGAAGATGGGCTTCGCGCTGGTACTGGTGACCAACCAGTCCGGTATTGCGCGCGGCATGTTTACCGAAGACCAGTTTATGCAGCTCACCGAATGGATGGATTGGTCGCTGGCGGATCGTGATGTCGATCTTGATGGCATCTATTTCTGTCCTCATTTGCCAGATGCAACAGTAGAAGAGTATCGCCAGGTGTGTGATTGCCGTAAGCCGCAGCCGGGTATGCTGCTCTCTGCGCAGAAGCATCTGAACATCGATATGGCTGCTTCTTATATGGTAGGTGACAAAATAGAAGATATGCAGGCAGCTGCAGCAGCAGGTGTGGGCACGAAAGTGTTGGTGCGTACTGGTAAGCCGGTCACCGCTGAAGGCGAAAAGGCAGCAGATTGGGTGCTTAATAGCCTGTCAGAGCTGCCTGGACGCATTAAAAAGGGCTGATTTAGGCGGTTTTGTGCAATTTTCAAGCGAACGAATAAAAACTTGAAAATTGCCCTTGCGCTTCCTCAGAACCTGCCTATAATGCGCCACCACTGAGACGGCAAAGCGGCAACGCAGACGGCTCAGCAGGGAGTGAAGAGATTCATCCCGCCGGAGAAAAAACGCTGAAAAAAGTGTTTGACTCTGAAGGAGGAAAGCGTAATATACGCCACCTCGCAACAGCAGCTTAAGGCGCTGATTGCACCGCTCTTTAACAATTTATCAGACAATCTGTGTGGGCACTCGCAGGATTGATATCAGCGTCTCCGGACGTAAAAAATATCAAGTCTCACGAGTGAACACATAATGAAATTCATTATGACGTTTTACAGATGAGCATCGCTGCACTTGTTGCAGCAAATCAAACTTTAAATTGAAGAGTTTGATCATGGCTCAGATTGAACGCTGGCGGCAGGCCTAACACATGCAAGTCGAACGGTAGCACAGAGAGCTTGCTCTTGGGTGACGAGTGGCGGACGGGTGAGTAATGTCTGGGAAACTGCCCGATGGAGGGGGATAACTACTGGAAACGGTAGCTAATACCGCATAACGTCTTCGGACCAAAGTGGGGGACCTTCGGGCCTCACACCATCGGATGTGCCCAGATGGGATTAGCTAGTAGGTGGGGTAATGGCTCACCTAGGCGACGATCCCTAGCTGGTCTGAGAGGATGACCAGCCACACTGGAACTGAGACACGGTCCAGACTCCTACGGGAGGCAGCAGTGGGGAATATTGCACAATGGGCGCAAGCCTGATGCAGCCATGCCGCGTGTATGAAGAAGGCCTTCGGGTTGTAAAGTACTTTCAGCGGGGAGGAAGGCG
>NZ_VOQX01000177.1:0-3874 GCF_016643525.1 Pantoea sp. Morm
CGCCGTGGTGCTGCTGATTATCGCTGAACCCTATCGTATGCGCCGTGTGACCTCTTTCTGGAACCCATGGGAAGATCCGTTTGGCAGCGGCTACCAGCTGACCCAGTCGCTGATGGCCTTCGGTCGTGGTGAATTCTGGGGCCAGGGCCTCGGCAACTCGGTGCAAAAACTCGAGTATCTGCCGGAGGCACACACCGACTTTATCTTCTCCATCATTGGTGAAGAGTTGGGTTATGTCGGTGTGGTTTTGGCGCTGTTAATGGTATTCTTCGTCGCCTTTCGCGCGATGTCGATTGGTCGCCGTGCTCTGGAGATCGATCAGCGCTTTTCTGGCTTCCTCGCTTGCTCAATTGGCGTGTGGTTTAGTTTCCAGGCACTGGTTAACGTCGGTGCGGCTGCAGGTATGCTGCCGACCAAAGGTCTGACACTGCCGCTGATCAGTTACGGTGGCTCAAGTCTGATCATCATGTCGACCGCCATCGTGTTTTTATTGCGCATTGATTATGAAACGCGTCTGGCAAAAGCGCAGGCGTTTACCCGAGGTGCTCGATGAGTAGCAAGCGGCTGATGGTGATGGCCGGCGGAACCGGCGGACATGTGTTCCCGGGTCTGGCGGTGGCACACCATCTGATCGAACAGGGCTGGCAGGTGCGCTGGCTCGGAACCGCTGACCGAATGGAAGCGGATTTGGTGCCGAAACATGGCATCGAAATTGAATTTATCCGTATTAGCGGTTTGCGCGGCAAAGGTGTTAAGGCGCAGTTACTGGCACCGGTACGCATCTTCAATGCATGGCGCCAGGCGCGTCGCATCATGAAGCGCTGGCAGCCGGACGTGGTGCTCGGCATGGGCGGATACGTTTCCGGCCCAGGCGGATTAGCCGCCTGGAGTTGCGGTATCCCGGTGGTGCTGCATGAGCAGAACGGCATTGCTGGGCTGACTAACAAGTGGCTGGCGAAAATTGCCACCAAAGTGATGCAGGCGTTTCCGGGCGCTTTCCCGAAAGCGGATGTGGTCGGTAACCCAGTGCGAACTGATGTGTTGGCACTGCCACTGCCTGCTGAACGATTGAGTGGACGCAGCGGTGCGATTCGTGTGCTGGTGGTCGGCGGAAGCCAGGGCGCACGTATCCTGAATCAGACAGTGCCGCAAGTGGCCGCAGAACTCGGTGATGCCATCACGATTTGGCATCAAAGCGGCAAAGGCGCGCTGGAGACGGTGCAACAGGCCTATCGCGATGCCGGACAGCCGCAGCACAAGGTCACCGAGTTTATCGATGATATGGCGGAAGCCTATGCCTGGGCCGATGTAGTGGTGTGTCGTTCGGGCGCATTGACGGTGAGCGAAGTGGCCGCCGCAGGTTTACCGGCGATCTTCGTGCCGTTTCAGCACAAAGACCGTCAGCAGTACTGGAATGCGTTGCCGCTGGAGCAAGCGGGCGCAGCCAAAATATTCGAGCAGCCGCAATTTACCGCGACTGCAGTAGCGGACACGTTGCGCCATTGGGATCGCGCCACGCTGCTGGCGATGGCTGAGAAAGCCCGCCAGGTAGCGATTCCTGATGCAACCGATCGGGTTGCGCAGGAAGTGGCACGCGTCGCGAAGTAATTAATAGGTCGGTTTGACCGGCTGTACCTGAATGCAGGTACAAATGAGATCAACAGGTAATTGAGACAGATGAATACACAACAATTGGCAAAACTGCGTTCCATTGTGCCCGAGATGCGTCGCGTCCGGCACATTCACTTTGTCGGCATCGGTGGTGCTGGCATGGGCGGTATTGCCGAGGTGTTGGCGAACGAAGGTTATCACATCAGCGGTTCGGATCTGGCACCTAACCCGGTGACCCAGCATCTGGCCTCATTAGGTGCGACCATTTATTTCAACCATCGCCCGGAAAATGTGACGGATGCGAGCGTGGTGGTGGTGTCGACTGCGGTGGCTCAGGACAACCCGGAACTGGTCGCGGCACGCGAGCAGCGTATCCCGGTGATTCGCCGTGCAGAGATGCTGGCTGAGCTGATGCGCTTCCGTCATGGCATCGCGGTTGCCGGCACGCACGGCAAAACCACCACCACAGCGATGGTTACCAGTATTTATGCCGAAGGTGGCTTAGACCCAACTTTCGTCAATGGCGGCCTGGTGAAAGCAGCGGGCACCCATGCGCGTTTGGGCACCAGCCGTTACCTGATTGCGGAAGCGGATGAGAGTGACGCGTCGTTCCTGCATCTGCAGCCGATGGTGGCGATTGTCACCAATATCGAAGCGGACCATATGGACACCTATCAGGGCGACTTCGAGAACCTGAAGCAGACGTTCATTAACTTCCTGCATAACCTGCCGTTCTATGGACGTGCGGTGATGTGCGTAGATGATGTGGTGATCCGCGATTTGATCCCACGCGTGGGCCGTCAGGTCACCACTTACGGCTTCAGTGATGACGCCGATGTGCGTATCGAAAACTATGAACAACGTGGCGCGCAGGGGCACTTTACCCTGATTCGTCAGGACAAGCCGGTGCTGAAAGTGACCCTGAATGCGCCGGGCCGTCACAATGCCTTAAATGCTGCTGCTGCGGTTGCAGTGGCGACGGAAGAAGGCATTGAAGATAACGCGATTCTGGCGGCACTGGAGAGCTTCCAGGGCACCGGGCGCCGCTTTGATGTGCTGGGCGAATTTGATACCGCAGCGGTCAATGGCAATCCAGGCAGCGCGATGCTGGTGGATGATTACGGCCATCACCCAACTGAAGTGGATGTCACCATCAAAGCCGCGCGTGCCGGCTGGCCAGAGAAAAAACTGGTGATGGTATTCCAGCCGCATCGTTACACGCGAACTCGTGATCTGTTCGATGACTTCGCTAACGTGCTGTCACAGGTTGATGTATTGCTGATGCTGGATGTTTATCCGGCCGGTGAAGCGCCGATTCCAGGCGCAGATAGCCGTTCACTGTGCCGCGCGATTCGCAATCGTGGCAAGGTTGACCCGATTCTGGTCTCTGAGCACGATGTGTTGCCGGAAGCGCTGGCCCCGTTGTTGTCAGGTGACGATCTGGTGATCGTGCAGGGCGCCGGCAATATCGGCAAGATCGCCCGCAAACTGGCTGAGCTTGCGTTGCAGCCAGCTGCGAAAACGGAGGCGCGTCATGGCTGAGAAAGTCGCCGTCCTGATGGGCGGAACCTCGGCAGAGCGTGAAGTGTCGCTGATGTCGGGCAGTGCGGTGTTAGCTGGTCTGCGTGAGATGGGCATTGATGCGCACGGTGTGGATACCCGTGATGTGTCAGTGCTGGATCTTAAAGCGCAGGGCTTTGATAAAACCTTTATCGCTCTGCACGGTCGCGGCGGTGAAGATGGCACGCTGCAGGCGGTGCTGGAGTTCCTCCAGTTGCCGTATACCGGCAGCGGCGTGATGGCTTCGGCGATCACCATGGATAAACTGCGCAGCAAATTGCTGTGGCAGGGCAGGGGACTGCCTTCAGGCAAATTCGTCTGGTTAACGCGTCAGCAGCAGGAGCAGGGTTTAGACGCACAAACGCAAGCTGCCATTGATGCGCTCGGGTTGCCTCTGTTTGTGAAACCAAGCTGTGAAGGTTCTAGTGTCGGCATCAGCCGAGTGAACACGTTAGAAGCCTTGCCTGCAGCGCTGGATGAAGCGTTTCGCCACGACAATGATGTCTTGATTGAGGCCTTCCTGAGCGGTGCGGAATATACCGTTGGCATTCTGGGTGATGAAATTCTGCCTTCAATCAGAATTAAAACCGCCAGCGAGTTCTATGACTATGAAGCCAAATACATTTCTGACGATACTGAATACTTCTGCCCAAGCGGTTTGAGTGCAGAACAGGAAGCAGAATTAAAGACGTTAGTATGGGCA